>JBJOHE010000170.1:0-11586 GCA_046047895.1 Planctomycetota bacterium
GGAGCGAGCGAAGCCCAGGATGAACGCAGCGAGCGTCCGGCGATGGGCCATGAACGCTCCCGACCTTCCAGATGGCGTCGCGTCGGTTCCGCACCGCTCCGCCACCGACCAGGTCAGGAGAGCTGGGCGAGAGCTTCGTCGGGAATGCTGAAGTTGGCGGCCACGCTCTGCACGTCGTCGTGGTCGTCGAGCCGCTCCATCAAGGCCAGCACCTTGCGGGCGGTGTCGACATCGTCGACCTCGACGGTGTTGGTCGGGATCCGCGTCATCTCGCTCGCCTCGGGCTCGAGTCCCGCCGCCTTGAGGGCATCGCTGACGGCGGTCATCGCCGCCGGGTCGCAGGTGATTTCCCAGCGGTCGTCGGCCGCCTTCACATCGTCGGCTCCCGCCTCGAGGGCCACCTCCATGATCCGATCCTCGTCGCAGGCTGCCTGGGGCAGCCGCACGATCCCCTTCCGCTCAAAGAGGTAGGCGACGCAGCCCGTGCCGCCGAGCTTGCCGTCGCAGATTTCGAAGATCTTGCGGATCTCGGGGGCGGTGCGATTCTTGTTGTCGGTGAGGATCTCGCACATCACAGCCACGCCGCCGGCCGCGTAGCCCTCGTAGATCGATTCCTCGAGGTTGCCCCCCTTCAGTTCACCGGAGCCGGTCTTGATGGCCCGCTGGATGTTGTCCTTGGGCATGCTCACGGCCTTGGCCGCATCGATCGCGTAGCGAAGCCTGAGGTTGGCGTCGGGGTCCGGGCCGCCATGCTTGGCCGCCACGATGATCGCCTTGGCGAGTTTGCTCCAGAGCTTGCCACGCTTGGCGTCCACCACCGCCTTCTTGCGGGCGATGTTGGCCCAGTGGGAATGACCTGCCATGAATTCCTCCTCTCGCCGGTCGGCGGAGGCCTCAGCGAGGCTTCCGCTTGCTTAGGTTCGATGAATGCTTCGCCCCGGCCGGTTTTGCTGCCGGCTTCTTGGCCGGGGCGGGGGGCGGGCTGGGCTCCGGGGGCGGCGGCGGGGTCTGCGGCTTGATCGTCAGCGGCTTGACCACGAACGGCTTGGGCCCGCTCTTGCCCTTGCCGTCTGCCTTTTTCGGCCCCGAGCCCGGCGGGGGCAGTGGGGTCTTTCCAGCGGGCCGAGCCGCCGCCTGGGGGCCGGCCGGACGAAGTTCTTCGGCAGCCGCCCGGGCGGCGTCGGCAGCCTTCAGCCCCGCCTTGTCGGTCACCGGCGGCGGCACGGGCTCGGGAAGCGGCTCGCCTCGTTTCGGAAACCGGTCTTTCGCGGCGGGGTTCACCGCCATCACGATCTTTCGCACGGTCGTTCCGTGGAGGTTCGTGAGCACATCCAGTCCGAACTGGTGGAGCAGCGAACTGAACTCAAGCCCCGCCTTCTTGCCGATCGCCCGCTCGAGACCCGCGACCTTGCCGGTGTCGTATTCCAGCTGGGTGATGAGTCCGCAGAGCCAGAGAGCCGCCAGGCTGCCCTGGTCCAAGGGGATCAAGTGCCCGCCGAGCGCCGTCGAGGCCACATAGGTGGTGACAAACGGCGGTACGCCGTGGAGCCCCTCGAGCACCTTGAGACCGTGGGCCAGGGAATGCTTCTTGGCATGTTCCAGCGAGAAGCTGTAGGTCGATTCGAAGACGCCCTGCAGGGCCCGGCGGAGCGAGAGGGCCGCCCGGGCGGGGTCTGGCAGGTCGTGGAGGGTTTCGGCGAGTTCCGCCACCGTGGTCACCCGCACCTCGTTGAGGTCGAAGTAGGCCTCGATCAGCCTCTCGAAGGCCCGTTCGGCCGCGTCGGCCGGAGCGTTTTCCAGGCAGCAGGCCAGCATCACCTGATGGAGAAGGGGCCGGGTCGTGTCGGTTGTGAACGGCTTGTAGTGGGCCTTGAGGGCCTTGTGAAGCTTGGGCAGGAGTTGGCCGCGGGGCGGTGTCTTCTCCACCACCGGCTTCGGGACCGGCGCCGGCTTCTCAGCCTTGTCGGTCTTGGCAGCGGCGGTCTTGGCAGCGGCCTTGGGGCTCGGTTTGCCGGCCGGCTTCGGGGCGGCCTTGGCAGCCTTGGTGGGAGCCGGCTTGGCGGCGGCGGGCTTCGGCTTGTCGGTCGCGGAACGCTTGCGTGCGGTCATGAGTCGTCCTGGGGTGGGGCTTCGGGCTGAGCGGAGGGAGCGGGCGAGGCGGCCTCCTCGTCCGGTGGCAAGACTTCGTCGAGGACGCGGGCGATCTCGAGCGAGTGCTTCACGCCGGCATCGATCTCGAACCGCAAACGCGGCGTGTAACGGGTTTCGATCCGGTCGGCGATCCGAGACTGAAGGAAGCCGGCGGCGTTGGCCAGCCCCCGGAGCGCCAACTGCTCCTTGGCCGGGCTGCCCATCACCGACACATGCACCAGGGCCGACCGCATGTCGGGGGCCATCTCGACGCCGGTCACGGTGACATCCCGCACCCGCGGATCACGAACCTCCGTGAGGATGGCCATGCTGACCACCTCCCGCACCGCCTCGGCCGCCTTGAGGAGTCTGCGTGTGCTCACGAGAGAGTGCGGGCGACTTCCTCGATCCGGTAGCACTCGAGGATGTCACCCTCCTTGATGTCATTGAAGCCGGCCAGTTTGATGCCGCATTCCAGGCCGTCCCGCACCTCGCGGGCATCGTCCTTCTCCCGCTTGAGCGACTCGATTCCGTAGTCGCCAAGCACGCGGCTGTCGCGGATGACCCGGAGCCGGGCGTTGCGGGCGATGATGCCCGAGATCACCCGGCAGCCGGCGATCACGCCGATCCGGCTGATGCTGAAGGTTCGCTGGACGAGCGCCCGGCCGAGTTCGGCCTCCCGCTTTTCGGGAGCGAGCATACCCTCGAGCGCCTTGCGCAGATCGTCGGTCACCTGGTAGATGATGTCATAGCGGCGGACCTGCACGCCCCGATCCTCCGCGGCCGACCGGGCCCGCTCGTCGGGCACGACGTTGAACGCGATGATCACGGCATCGGAGGCGTCGGCGAGCGCCACGTCGGCCTCCGTCACGCCACCCACGGTCGCCTGCAGCACCCGGATCTTCACCTCCGGATGCTCGAGCTTCTGGAGCTCCTTCAGGATCGCCTCGATCGACCCGCGAACATCGGCCCGCAGGATGAGGTTGAGGGTGGGCGCCTTTTGGCTGCCAAGCCGGTCGGCAAGGTTTTCGAGCGTGACATGCACCGGCGCGCTGGAAAGCGTGCTGTGACGGCGGAGATCGTTTCGCTTGGTCGCCACCTCGCGGGCCATCGCGATCGAATCGACTACCTGAAACCGCTCCCCGGCCCCCGGAGCCACGTCGAGCCCGGTCACAAACACGGCCGTCGAGGGCCCCGCCTCCGTCATCTTGCGACGGGTCAGCGTGTTGGACATCGCCTTGACGTTGCCGGCGGCCTCGCCGCAGACGATCGCATCACCGACCCGGAGCGTGCCCTTCTGCACCATCAGGCAGGCGACCACGCCGCGGCCCTCGTGGATCGAGGCATCGAGGCAGACGCCGGCTGCGAGCCGATCGCGGTTGGCCCGGAGATCGTGGAGCTCGGCGATCGTCAGCAGGGTGTCGAGCAGCGAGTCGACCCCCTCGCCCGTCATGGCGCTGGTCTTCACCACCTCCGTTTCGCCGCCCCATTCGGTCGGCAGCAGTTCGTTGGCCGCCAGCTGCTGATAGACCCTCTGCACGTCGGCGCCAGGCAGGTCGATCTTGTTGATGCAGGCCACGATCGGAACCCCGGCCGCCCGGGCATGGCTGATCGCCTCCTCCGTCTGCGGCATGATGCCGTCGTCGGCCGCCACCACGATCACGGCGCAGTCGGTGACGTTCGCCCCGCGGGCCCGCATCTGGGTGAACGCCTCGTGGCCGGGGGTGTCGACGAACGTGATCGGGTGGTCGTTGCGATTGATCGTGTAGGCGCGGATGTGCTGGGTGATGCCGCCGCTCTCGCGGGCCGCCACGTCGATGCCGAGGATCTTGTCGAGCAGCGAGGTCTTCCCGTGGTCCACGTGGCCCAGGAAGGTCACGACCGGGGCCCGCGGCTCCCGCAGGGTGGGGTCTTCGTCGATCGCGTCGAAGCCCGCGAGCAGCTCCTTCTCCAGATCTTCCGCCGTCTTGATGTCGAGCTGCACGCCGAGTTCGGCGGCCAGGAGCTCCACCGTGTCGCGATCGAGCATCGAACTCATATTGGGCATCGTGTCGAGCCCGAACGTGAGCAGCTTCTTGAGCACCTCGCTCGCAGCCAGGCCGATCGCTTCGGAAAAGGCGCGAACGGTGCAGGGCACCTGGATCGAGGCGTTGGTCTTGCGGGGCGCGGCAGTCGAAACGCCGGAACTCTTCCGCGACCGCAGCGACCGCCGTCGCCGCATTCCGCCGTCGTCGTCGTCGCCGCGACGGTCGGTCACCTTCTTGCGATGGAGCTGGCGGAGTTCGCGACCGCCGAGGAGGTCGTCGCCTCCACCGCCCGGCTTCCCCGGGGAGCGGCGGGGCCTCACGCCCGGCTGCAGCGGCGGCGGCATGGGGCCCGCGCCCGCACCCCGCAGAAGCCCGGCCGCCTTGGCCTTGCTGCCCTCGGCCGCCTGCCGCTGCTCCGCCTTCCGCATGTGGTCGGCCAGCGGCTTGGCACCACCTGCCTTGGCACTGCGGATTGCGTCGAGCGGAAGCTTCACATCGGGCTTCTGGGCCGCCGGCTCCTGGGAGGCCCGAGCCGGAGGCGGGGCGGCCCGACCGGCAGCCGGGAGCGGGGCGAGCTTGAAGGCCGGCCTCGGCATCGGCTTGCCTTCACTGCGGCCCGAGCCAGGCCGCGGCTTGCCCTCGGCTGGTTTGGCTGCTGCGGGCGTGGGAACTGCTGGCTTGGGAGCCGCTGGCTTGGGAGGCTGGATCTCCGGCGGCTTGCCCTTCGTGACGCCCGCCGGGGCGATGTAGTCTTCCCGCTTGACGGGAGGCGGCGGGGACGCGGGCCGAACCGGAGCGGCCGGGCGAACCGGAGCAGCAGGTGCCGGCCGCTCGGCGGGCCGCGACTTGCTGGCGATGAATTCTTTGATCTTCGTGACTTCGTCGTCAGTCAGGCTCGCCAGCGCCGAGCCTTTGTCCTGGATGCCGGCGCGGTTGCACAACTCGACCAGCTCCTTGCTGTCGAGCTTGAGTTCCTTGGCCAGCGTGTAAATCCGAACTGCCACTCGCGCCTCTCTCCACCGGCTGCCGCCGGCTACTCGTCACCGTCTCGTTGTCCTCGACTCCGATCCCCGACATGCCGCAGGTTCCGACCATCACGACGACTCGCCAGAAGCGTCGGCCATCCCTTCGGGGGCCGCCGCTCCGTCCTCCGAGCCACCGCCGGCCAGGGCCGTCTCAGCCGTCTCAGCGGCCGCCTCGGCCGCATCCGCAGCCTCGGCGTCGGCCGTGGCCTTGGCGATTCGCTCCAACTCCCGCTGCTTCCGCCGCTCGTCGGCCGCGGCCACTTCGGCCTGCTGGGCCCGCTCTTCGGCCTCTGCAACGATCGCATCGACCTGCTCGGCCGTCAGGCCGCCCATTTCCATCAGGTCATCCGGCTCGATCACCGAGAGGTCGTCGTAGGAAAGGAAGCCCTCGCCCACGAGCCGTTCGGCCAGCGAGTCGTCGACGCCTGCGATCGAACCGAAGCCGGCCGTAGCCCGCTCGATCTGCTGGTCGAGCTCTTCCTGGGTCATGATCTCGATGTCCCAGCCGCAGAGCTTGCTCGCCAGCCGCACGTTTTGCCCGCGGCGGCCGATGGCCAGCGAGAGCTGATCCTCGCGCACAAGCACGATCCCCCGGCCGAGCATCTGGCAGAGGATCACCTCATCGACCTCGGCGGGCTGGAGGGCGTTCGGCACGAGCACCTGGAGATCGTCGCTCCAGCGAACGATGTCGATCCGCTCGCCCCCGAGTTCCTCGACGATGTTCTTGATCCGGTTGCCCCGCACGCCGACGCAGGCACCGACGCAGTCGATCCGGTTGTCGGAACTGATCACGGCGACCTTGCTGCGGTAGCCGGGCTCACGGGCGATCGCCCGAATCTCGATCACGCCGTCGGCGATTTCGGGGATTTCCTGCTCGAACAGCCGCTGCACGAGCTGCGGCCGGATCCTGGAGAGGATGATCTTCACCCGGCTGCCGACCTTGCGGACCTCGAAGATCGTGGCCCGGATGCGTTCGTTCGGGTGAAAACTCTCACCCGGAATCTGCTCGCTGCGAGGCAGGATCGCCTCCTGACTGCCGAGCGCGACTGTCGCCGTGGCACCTTCGAATCGCGTCACGACGCCGGAGACCATGTGGCCCACCTGCTCTTCGAACTCGTCGTGGATCGCGTCCCGCTCGGCCTCGCGGATCTTCTGGATGATCACCTGCTTGGCCGTCTGCGCACCGATGCGGCCGGCCAGTTCGGCCGACTCGATCGGCTGGCCATCATGGCTGCCGGAGATCGAGCCATCGACCCGATTGATCGCAATCACGATCTCGGAGGTCTCGCCGTACTGCCGCGCCAGGGCCGTGACCAGGGCCGCCTCGATGGCCTGGAACACAATCTCCTTGTCGATGTTTTTGTCGCGGTGGATCGCGTCGACGATCCGGAGAATTTCTTCTGGCTTCATGGCGTTCTCGGTGCACCCTTCGAGGCATGACGGCGCCGGCACGGCCGACGCCATAACACGACATGGGCGCCGAGACATTGCCGAGCCGCCGGGCCACGATCATCCGTCGATCGTACCGGTCAGCCGCTCGGGAACGCCTGGAAGCGAATCCGCGAACCAGCAGCCATCCTCGCGAGGAGCAACCCGAGGAGAGTAGGTCAACCGTGGGCCACTGTCAAGCAGCGGCGGGGTCGTTCGGCCAACGGCGGAACGCCAGCCCCCCGGCCTGGCCCTGGGGCGTGGCGGCGGCTGATACGAAACACCCCCCGGCAGCATCCCCCCGCCTGGCGGCCCGAATCGGGCAGTCGGGGTCGGGGCTGCCATAGTTGAGCAGGGGAAAGAGGTCGCCCTGTTCGCATGCCAGGATGCTGGCGATGCACTCGACGAGCCCGCTGCCGGCGCCAAGGTTGCCGAAGTGGCTCTTGGCCGCCACGACCGGAACCCGCTCTAACGCCTGGCCAAGCACGTCGCCCAGAGCAGCGGCCTCCTCCCGGTCGCCATTCGAGGTGCTGAGGCCGTGGGCATGCACATGGCCGACCGAATCGGGGGCGATCCCTGCCGCCCGAAGGGCGGTGCCGAAGGCATGGCCGAGCGCCGCACGCCGCCTGCCGATGCCGCCCCGATCCACGGCCGCGACTGCGGCGTGGCCGACCAATTCCGCACGGATTCTGGCCCCCCGTCGTTGGGCATGGGAAAGCTCTTCGAGGATCAGCACGGCAGCCCCTTCGCCGAGCACCATTCCCCGCCGGTCTCGATCGAAGGGCCTGCTCCAGGCCGCAGGATCGTCGGCCTCGCCGTCGGGCAGGGCAACCTGCTCGGTCTGCAGGGCGTGCACGGTCTTCATCGGGTGAACCCGGGTGCCCGTGGCGCCGGCCACCATGATGTCGGCCATCCCTCGTTGGATCGTGACACAGGCCTCACCCACGGCGAGGTGGCCGGCGGCCTCCCGCAGGGTCAGCGAATTGCTCGGGCCCCGCAGGTCGTTGTAGATCGCGATGTGGCTGGCCGGCATGTTCGGCAGGTATTTCAGCAGCCAGAGCGGATTGAGCTTCGGCATGCCGTCGGTCGCCCAGCGGTCGAAGTCGAACGAGCCGTCGGCTGCCCGGCAGGCCGCCACCCCGGCAGTGAAGTCCTCGGGGAGGGTGAGCATGTAATCGGAGCCGAACACGCAGCCAAATCGCTCGGGCGAATGGCTGGTGGTGTCTCCCGCGTCGTGGAGCGCCCGGGACGCCGCCGCGACCGCCATCTGGCTCTCGCGGCACATCACCTTGAGGCCCTTGCGGATCGCCTTCTTGCGCTCGCCGTCGAGGCTGCCGAATTCATCGATCGCTCCGGAGAAGCAGCGGGCTTCGGCTGCGTGGTGAAGCGGGAGGCCCGCCGGCGAGAATTGCGAGATCGGCCCGATGCCGCTCCGGCCCTCGGAGAGCCCGCTCCAGAGATCCTCGGGCGTGAGGCCCAGCGGGCAGACGACGCCGATTCCGGTTACCACCACTCTGCGGTTGCTCATGCAGGCATCCATCCAAGGAGTCAAGGGACCTGAGACGGAGAGCCGCCGCTCCCCGTCTGGTGATCATCGCTGGGCCAAAGCCGTGCCGCTGAATGTAGCGACGACTGAGCAGGCGAAGAAGGCAGGCTCGGGGGTCGGCGAACGCTCGCGGAGCATGGGGCGGATCCTCGCCCGCGACGCGATGGTGCCGCCCCGGGCCGGGACCCGGTCAATCACCGGGCTCCTCTCGTCACGGGCCGCTCAGCCGCGGCTCGACCACGATGACCACGTCCCGTCGTTCTACGTCGGAAATCAGGGCCGCGACCACCCCATTCTGCGTGGGAACCGGCCAGGGAACCAGGCCGAGCGCCACCACGAGACTGTGGCTGGCCGGCCATCGAAACCGCTCGCCGATCCGCACCGCGGCCACCTGCGGCACCTGGGCGGCGATCGGTGGCCCGCCGGCCGGAGCCGGGAGCGACACCTGCGCCATCCGCTCGATCTGGTCGATCCGACACTTGAAGACCGCGTCGACCACCGTTCCGTCTCCAGACACGAGCGGATGCAGTTCGATCGACAGCCCCTCGTCGCAGGCAGCCCGTTGCGGCTGCCAGCCGGGCCAGGCCGCCGGGGTCGCGGCGTAATCCTGCACATACTCCTGCTTCCGGCCGCCGGTCAGCACCGCCGGCAGGCCGTTCCCGGCCTGGACAGGGCCGGTCGGCAGCTCGCTGGCGTCGCTGCGGCCGCGAAGCCGGGCCACGACCGCCACCGCGTTTTCCCGGGGCAGGATCCAGGCCTGCACGCCGGGCGTGGCGGTCGGAATCGGCTGGAGGCTTGGCCGCGCCTCCGC
Organism: Planctomycetota bacterium; assembly: GCA_046047895.1. Lineage (GTDB taxonomy): Bacteria > Planctomycetota > Planctomycetia > Pirellulales > UBA1268 > QWPN01. The sequence continues at coordinate 8,968 of JBJOHE010000170.1, forward strand.
CCGCCAGGCCGGTCCGTCGAGGCCCAGCACCCGCACGCTGAACCGGTGGGGCTTGTCGGCTTCGGCCACGAACCGCTCCACGATGTCCGCCACCCGCGCCTGCATCTCCGGCGTGTGGAAGCAGGAGAGCGTGCCATCTGCCGCAGAGAGCGCTGCAGGGATGCCACCGTGCCAGGCCGGGTAGCCGGTCTCCTGGAGGATCCATTCGACCACATGCTTCTCGCTTTCCGAACCCGCCGCCGCGACGAACGGCGCGAGGTCGTAGGTCTTCCAGACCTGACCGGCAGCGGATGGAATCTGAGCTGTCGAGCTCCAGGCCGCCAGGGCCACCGCGAGGCCGGTCATCGACGCCAGGCCGGATTGCCGCGCATCCAGCATCTCCAGTCCTCCGAATTCGAGGCTGGCCCGGCGCGAGGCTTCAGTCGAGCCGGGCGAGAACGAGGCTCGCGTTGTGGCCGCCAAACCCGAAGCTGTTGCTCATCGCGACATCCACCCGGGCTTCGCGAGCCTGGTTGGGGGTGTAGTCGAGATCGCAGGCCGGATCGGGAGTCTGATAATTGATCGTCGGGGTGATCACGCCCCGGGCGATCGTGAGGCCGCAGACCACCGCCTCGATCCCACCGCTGGCACCGAGCGTGTGGCCGAGATGGCTTTTCGTGCTCGACACGGCGAGCTTTCGGGCGTGGGGCCCGAACACCCGCTTGATCGCCGCGGTCTCGGCCTTGTCGCCGAGCGGGGTGCTGGTGCCATGGGCGTTGATGTAATCCACCGCGTCCACGCCCAGGCCCGCGTCGGCCAGAGCCATTTCCATCGCCCGACCGGCTCCGCGGCCTTCTTCGTCCGGCTGGGTGATGTGGCCGGCGTCACCGCTGGCGCCGTAGCCCTTGAGTTCGGCATAGATCCGGGCTCCGCGGCGGCGGGCATGCTCGAGTTCTTCGATCACGATCACCCCCGCGCCCTCCGCGAGCACGAAACCGTCACGGTCGGCGTCGAAGGGGCGACTGGCAGCCTGCGGCGCATCGCTCCGGAACGAGAGCGCCCGCATGTTTTGAAAGCCGGCCAGGCCGATCGGCGTGAGGGCGGCTTCGCTCCCGCCGGTCACCATCACATCGGCGTCGCCGTATTGAATCGCCCGCAGGGCCGAACCGATCGAGTTGGCGGCGCTGGCGCAGGCCGTGGCCACCGCGAAGTTGGGGCCCTTGATCCCATACAGGCTTGATACATGGCCGCTGGCGGAGTTCACCATCAGCTTCGGGATCGTGAACGGGGACACCTTGTCGATCCCCTTGTGGAGCAGTCGCTCCTCCTGCACCTCGAACTCCCAGAGGCCGCCGATCCCAGAGCCGATCACAACCCCGCACCGAAAGGGATCCTCGCCGGCGAAGTCGAGGCCGGAATCGGAAACGGCATCCTTGGCGGCGGCGAGTGCAAACTGGGTGAACCGGTCGAGCCGCTTGAGTTCCTTCGGAGGAGCGATGTCCTCATGCTCCGGCTCCCAGGGAACCTGGCCGCCGAACTGCACACGGTAGCCGGACACGTCGAAGAGCGTGATCGGGCCCACGCCGCTCTGGCCGCGCACGACCCGATCCCAGAACACGTCGATCGCTCGTCCCAGCGACGTGACCAATCCCAGGCCCGTCACCACCGCCCGTCGCTTCATCGCGTCTCCAACCCCTCGGCCATCCGTTTCAGAGAGGACTCCTCGGAGGAACGTGTCGGCTCTCCCCGGGGTCCGGTCCGCATGGGGGCGGACGGCACCTGGCGAGCCTGAACCTCCGCCATCCGATCGGCTCAGTTCCCGCCGCCGGACGGGCCGGAACCCTGGTGCTTCTCGATGAACTCGACAGCCTGGCCGACCGTCTGGATCTTCTCGGCGGCATCGTCAGGGATATTGATCTCGAACTCTTCCTCGAGTTCCATCACCAACTCGACGGTATCGAGCGAGTCGGCGCCGAGGTCGTTGATGAACGACGTCTCCAAGGTGATCTGATCCTTGCTCACCCCGAGCTGCGATGCCACGATTTCAATCACTCGATCTTGAACGGATGCCACCAGTGAATCCTCCACAGGCCGAAGCCAAAAACCTCGCGGGACGCCGCTAGCCTCCTGAGCCTGCGCATCTTGCCCGCGTTCTCGCGGAAGATATACCCGCTGGCCCCTGAACGTGTCCAGACCGTGAAAATCCCGGTCGGAATCCCCTGCGGCCGGGCCGGCTCGTCGAGGCTGGCGTTTTCGGCCCGCCTAGGATCCGAGGGCCGCACAACATCGGCGACCGGATGCCAGGGGGGGCGGGGCCCCAATTCGACACCGGCCCTCGCGACCGGCCCGGCCCGCCCCGGGAAACCCTGGGCCAGGCTCGAGCGATCCCCGTCGCTTCAGCCGATCAGGCCGCCGTCGACAACGAGCGTCTGGGCCGTGACGTAGCCGGCGGACGGCGACGCGAGGAACAGCACGGCGTCGGCGATCTCGCTCGCTTCGCCAAGCCGCTTGGCTGGCACCCGCTTCTTCACCTCGTCGAGCAACACGTCGCCGAGCGCTGCAGTCATGTCGCTGGCGATGAAGCCTGGCGCGACCGCGTTCACGGTGATCTTCCGGCCGGCGAGTTCCTTGGCCACGGTC
>JBJOHE010000171.1:0-2726 GCA_046047895.1 Planctomycetota bacterium
ACGCTGCGGATCGAGGAGATGCACGAGCCGCTCTTCGCCGGCGAAAACACCGGTGCGGGGATCGGCTGTCGGGTCGATCAGGCTGCCGGAGGGGGGCTCGATGCGATCGGTGGGGAGATGGTCGACGTCGAGGACTTCATCGACGCGGAGTGCATAGTGGTCGTCGCCTAGTCGCACCACGAGAAGACCGCCGCGGGTGGCGGTGCCGTTGCCGAGGCCGAGCCTCCGCTGCATGTCGATCACCGGCACGATCTGGCCACGGAGGTGGATCAGGCCGGCGATGGCATCGGCCGCCAAGGGCACCGGCGTGAGACTCCCGGCATGGAGCACCTCGGCGACGAGCGACGAGGGAACCGCGAAGCAGTGGCCACCCACGAGAAACTCGCAGACCTCGAGGTCGGGGGGGGATGAGGGAAGAGCGGCGACGTTCATCACGGCCTGAGGGCGAGAGGAGGTATGGAGGCGGTCGTGGCGGCCAGGTCGAGTACCTCGGTGGCGAGGCCACCCAGCGCGAGCGAGCCGACTACGCCGGCGGTGGCGAGATCAGCCTGGAGTGGCGATTCGGCTGCGGCAACATCAATGATCTGCCGCACCGCCAGGCCGACACTCCCGGTCGGCGTGCCGAGCACGACCAGATGGAGGGCCGATGGCGGGGCCGTGGCTGTGCTGCCGAGGAGTCTGTCGACGTCGATGACGGGCGTGAACCCGTCGCCGCGTCGCACCACGTGGCGGCCTGCCACAGGCTGAAGATCATTCGCGACAATGCTCTCCAGCCGGGTGACGCCATCGAGAGGCACCGCGACCCGTCGGCCGGCGCCAGTGCGGCAGACGAGGTAGCGATCTGCGAGTTCCTCAGCATGAAGCCCCTCATCGCCTGCCGTGGTTGGCTGCTCGACGGGAGGCAGGTCGGCCATCCGCAGCAGGCCGCGGAGGTCGAGAATCAACGCCACGCCGCCGTCGCCGAGCACCGTGGCGCCGGCATAGACACCGATCTGGGAAAGGAGCGGCCCGATCGGTTTCACGACGATCGTCGTCAGACTGACCGCCTCGGCGGCCGGCTTGCCGTCGGCGGCTGGCTCGACCGTTCGCAGGCCGTCGATCACGAGGCCAAACTCGCGGTCATCGACCCGCAGCAGCACCACCGTGCCCTCGTGGCGGCAGGCGGTGCGTTCCCGAAGCCCGAGGAACTCATCGAGAAACACGACCGGCACGAGTGTGCCACGAACCCGGATCACCGGTGCTCCGTCAAGCCCTTCGATACGTGGGCCGGAGCGATCGGGCCGGAGTGAAATCAGTTCACCCACAGCGGCCTGGGGGATCGCCAGCCGCTCATTGCCACAGCGAACGATGAGGGCCGGCATGATCGCCAGCGTGAGCGGCACGCGGACACGAATCGTCGTGCCCTTGCCGGGGCGGCTGTGAAGATCGACCGTGCCACCGATGGCCTCGATGTTGGTCTTTACGACGTCCATGCCGACACCGCGACCCGACACGTTGGTCACGGATGAAGCCGTGGAAAACCCAGGCTCGAAAATGAACTGAAACACATCGTCAGCAGAAAGCAGAGTTGCTGCCTCGGGCGTGACCAGCCCCTTGGCGATCGCCTTGGCACGCACGGCCTCGACATCGATGCCGCGGCCGTCGTCTTCGATTTCGATCGTGACCTGTCCGCTCTCGTTGAAAGCCCGCAGCAGGAGGCGACCGGCTCGGGGTTTGCCGGCAGCTACTCGGGCGGCAGGAGCTTCAACTCCGTGATCGACCGCATTGCGAATCAGGTGGGTGAGCGGATCGCGGATGCTCTCGATCAGCGTGCGATCGAGCTCGGTATCGGCGCCGTCGATCACCAACTGCACATCCTTGCCGAGGGCGACGGAGAGGTCGCGAACGGTGCGGGGGAACTTGCTGAACAGATGGTCGATCGGCTGCATCCGCGTCTTGACGGCCGTTTCCTGGAGGGCGTTGGTGACGGCGTTGATGCGGTGCGCGACAGCCTGCACGGCCGGATCTTCGGTGTCGATGCTGCGGAGCTGGTTGCGGGCCAGCACCAGTTCCCCGACGAGATCGAGGATCGAGGCGAGCAGGCCGACATCGACGCGGATCGAACTCTCCGCAGCGGTGACGGTGGGCGCTGGCGAGGCCTGTGCTGGCGCGACAGCCGGGGAAGCCTGTGCCGGCGAGGCCTGCGTGGGGATGATGGCTTCAGGAGTCGGAGGCGGCGTCACCGGAGCTGGCTCAGCGGCCGCGACGGGAGTCTCGACAACGTCGGCCGCAGGGGGAGTCTCGGCTGCTGGTTCCTCGCTCGTGTCGGCCGTGGCCTCGGCCTCGACCACCGCCTCCGCTTCGGCTGCCGCCGCGGAGAGCGACTGGGCGAGGTCACGGAAGTCGTGATCGCCTTCGGTGCCGCTCGTCTCGATCGACTGCAGGATCGCCCGCACGGCATCGACCATGGAATAGAGCGAGCCGGTCACGCGGTCGTTGAGCGTGAGCTTGCCGTCGCGGAGGCGGCCGAGCAGGTGTTCGCCGCTGTGGGTCAGGGCTCCGAGTTTGGAAAACCCGAAGAAGCCGCTATTGCCCTTGATGGTGTGGACGGTGCGAAAAATGCTCGCCAGCCGGTCCGGGTCGCCGGGGGCCTGTTCAAGCGCAAGGAGATCGCGGTCGAGTTGATCGAGATTTTCACTCGACTCGACGAGAAACTCCTCGACGAATTCACGGTTGTCGTTCATCCC
>JBJOHE010000172.1:0-2570 GCA_046047895.1 Planctomycetota bacterium
CCGAGCCCGGTCTGCGGCGCGGGCGGATGCCAGACCGTCCAGCGGCCCGCGGCCCACCGATCCTGTTTCACCTGGCGATCCACCTCGACCGAGGCCGGCCAGGCTTCGTTCGAGTCGTTGGGAGCGTGGAAGAAGTAAAACCCGAAGTCCTTCGTCTGCCGCGGCCCGGCCCGGCGGGCCGCGGGGCTGTCGGGCTTGAGGGAATAGACCACGAGCAGAAAGTCACTCGGGGCGACGCCGGCCACGGTGCTCTCCCGCCAGGGTGCGAAGGTGCATTGCATCATCGGCGGACGGTTGCGGGCCGCCGCGGCATTCACCGGCGCGGTCAGCGGCTGCCGCAGATCGAGGGCCTCGAAGAGCGGCCGCTCTTCCATGAAGGGCAGCACCTCCCGCGCCCAGCCACCGGGGTACGGCGGATTCGGCGGCGGCGGCAGGCCACGGGCGGATTCCATATACATCGAGAGGGCGAGGTTCAGCTGCGCCTTGTGGTGACCGCACTTGGCCCGGGCCATCCCGGCCCGCACCGAGTGGATTGCCGGCATCAAGAGCGACACGAGCGTGGCGATGATCGCCACGCAGACGAGCAGTTCCACGAGCGACACCCCCGGCCGCGCTGCACCTCGCAACTTTTCTGCATTGGGCATGATGTGTTGCCTCAACCGCTGGAAACGGCCCTGCGGATTACAAACGAGCCGTTCTGCGGACTCACAACGCTCAGCAGCGAAGCACAGCGAACCGAAAACGAGGACCATTCATGAGGAGGTTACTGCTGCAGTGCCTCATTCGGCGTCAGGGACGACCGACGTCAGGATCCGGACAGTCGGAGCTCCGGCGAGCAGCCCCCCGATGGCCGCGCCGCGTCACCACCCTTTCACCTCCCGCATCCCGTCGATCGGGCTCTGATACCCGAGGACTACCGTGAGGCGGCCCCAGTATGCTTGGAGAAAACGACGGGGTGCAACAGGCCTACCGTCCGCTCTCGTCGGGAAGAATCCATCCTGCCGCAGCCACCACAATGCCTCCCTGTCTGACGGTCATGACGCCCCGAGGACCGATCGAGGTCGACATCGATCCGCTGAACTCCGGCGCACTGCTTCAGACGCCCCTGCCGCCCCGCATCAGCGAAACCGACGGGCAATTCGTGCTGGAATACCATCGTGGGCTGCGGATTCTGGGATTGGTCTTCCTGGCCGCAGGAGCGGCCATGACGAGCGTCGGGGTTTTCATCGGAAGGAACCTCGGCTGGCCGCAACCGCATTCCGCGATGTTTCTGGGGATGGGGCTGCTGTTTCTACCCTGCGTCGGGATTGTGATGATCGCCGCCCAGTCCCGCTGGGTCTTTCTGCCGGCAGCCGGGCTGTATCGCCGAGCCTCGCTCCTCAACACGACCGCATGGCCGCTCGACCACGTGGTGGCGGTCCAGACGACCTTCGGGGGCGTCCACGAAGGGGCCTCGGGAGGCCCGGATTCGCCAGGCCCAGGTTGCCGGATGCCTTGCTTCCAGTTGAATCTCGTGCTCAACGCTCCCGGGCGGCCCGGGTCGCGGCGGAACCTCACGAACCTTCCCGACCGAGCATTCGTCACCCAGGCCGGCGAACGCCTGGCCAGCTTTCTCGGGATACCCTGGGTCGACACGATCGACGAATCGAGAGCACACGCCACGGCCGCCCGCCAGCCGTGATTTCCCTGAGCCTAAGCCCGCGCGAGTGACGTTCAGACCGCCGCTTCTGCTCCGGCCTGGAGCCGGGCGGCCGGCACGGGGAATTGCTCGGCCAGGTCGGCCACTTCGCCCCGCACCCGCGCGAGCGTGGCGGAATCATCGGCGGACTTGAGCGCCTCGAGAATCCAGCCGGCGATCCGCTGCATCTCGTCGGTGCCCATGCCCCGCGTAGTGATCGCGGGCGTACCGAGCCGGATGCCGGAGGGATCCATCGGCTTTCGCTCGTCGTAGGGGATCATGTTCTTGTTGCATGTGATCCCGCAGCGGTCGAGCGTCTCCTCGGCGAGCTTGCCGCCGATGCCCAGCGGCGTCACGTCAACGAGCATCAGGTGGTTATCGGTGCCGCCGCTGACGAGCTTCACGCCGCCGGCCGCCAGCGCCTCAGCGAGGGCCCGGGCGTTCTCGACCACACGGCGGCCGTAGGCCTTGAAGTCGGGCTTGAGCGCTTCGGCGAAGGCCACGGCCTTGCCGGCGATCACGTGCATCAAAGGGCCGCCCTGCTGGCCGGGGAACACAGAGCGATCGAGATCCTTGGCATGCTCGGCCCGGCACATCGCGATCCCGCCCCGCGGGCCACGGAGCGTCTTGTGGGTGGTGCTCGTAACAAAGTCGGCCACGGGCACGGGGTTGTCGTGGATGCCGGCGGCCACGAGCCCGGCGTAGTGGGCCATGTCGACCATCAGCTTGGCACCGACCTCGCGGGCGATCTCGGCGAACTTCGCGTGGGGGATCTCCCGCGGATAGGCGCTCGCCCCCGCAATGATCAGTTTCGGCTTGTGCTCGCGGGCCAGGCTCGCGATCTGGTCAAAGTCGAGCAGCGAGGTGTCGCGACGGACGCCGTAGTGGACGA
>JBJOHE010000173.1:0-11482 GCA_046047895.1 Planctomycetota bacterium
GGCCTGGTCGGGGCGGCCCGTGGCTCGCGTGCGGAAGAGGCCGGCGGGACCGACGCGGCGACCTTTCTCAAGCTTCGCGGCATCGACCGGGCCGAGCGGTCGGGGATCGAGGCCGCCAGCGAGTGGAATGCGGCGGCCGACACCGTCGCGATCAGGCTCTTGGAACGCCTCGCCGCGCCGGCAGCGCTCGTCGCGGGCTGGCGGGAGGCGGCCGATCCCGTTCCGGCCGCCGGCGATCCTGTGACCGTGGCCGACGCGTTCTTCCTGACCCGGGGCCGGGCGATCTTCGTCGCCCCCTGGCGGCTCGCCGAGGAGGCCGCAGCCCTGTTCGGACGGCCCTCCTACGACGTCGTCCGGCTCGTCGACGAGCGGGGCCTGGTAATCGACCTGATCGTGCCCGAGGCGCCCCGCGACTGGCCCCGCTGGCAGACGATCGACCAGCCGGCCGCCGCCCTCGGCCTTCCGCTCACGACCACGATCGCACCCCGGCCGATCGGGCCTGCCACCGCTCCGTCTGGCTGGCCTCCCGGGCAGCCCGGGCTGCTCATGGCCGCGGCTCATGTTGCCTGGTATCCCGACACGCCGCTGGGCCGGGCTGGCATGGACTACGCGCTCTTCGACTCCGTCGTCGACGGCAAGAAGCTCGTCGCGGGCGACACGGCCGCCTTCTTCGCGATGCTTGGAGCCGTCGGACGGACCGACCCGGCGGCGATCGCAGCGGCCGCCGCCGGCCCGAGCGACGTGATGCCGCTGATCGATCCGGCCCGGAAGTGGTTTCCGTCGCATCGGGGCGACCCGGTCGTGATCGACGGCACCGCCCTCAGGGCCCGCCGAATCCCGATCGACGAGGAGTTTCGGCGGCGGGAGCTGGGGATCGACCACTACTGGGAACTGTTCGTGTTCGTCGAGACCCCGTTGCTCGACGTCGACGGCCGGCTCCAAGACTCCTATCCGATCGTCTGCTGCGTGCGGGACCTGCCGGCGGGCATGCCCGCCGGCGAACGGATCAATGAGCGGGTTCGCGTGCCGGGCTTCGCATGCAAGCGGTACGCCTTCGGCTTCGAGGCCCCCCGCGAGGAGCCGCCGGTGAACGGGGCGGCGGAGCTGGAACGCCGCCAGACCACGCTCGTGGTCGGGCCCCGGCCGATCTGGACGCCCGCCCCGCCCGCCGCCGCGGGCCGTCCCTCGCAGCTGCTGCTCGGCCTGGCGGCGGCGGCGGCGTTGGCGCTCGTGTTCGGAGCGGGCATCCTCTATGGCAGCTGGTCGGTGAATCGGACGATCCGCCGCTCCCAGGCAGCCCTGCCCGACCGGATCGATCTCCCCGAGGAGCCGCGGTAGCCGCAGCATTCCTCCTGACGATAGCCTTGGCCCTCTTTGACCCCCGGAGCTTTCCCCTTCATGCGACGTGCGAAGATCTCGATCATCGGTGCCGGCAATGTCGGCGCCACCACCGCCCACTGGTGCGCCGCCGGCGAACTCGGCGACATCGTCCTGCTCGACATTCCGGCCACCGAAGGCATGCCGGCCGGCAAGGCGCTCGACCTCTTCCAGGCCGCCCCGATCGAAGGATTCGACGCCCGGATCACGGGCACGACCGACTGGGCCGACACGGCCGGCAGCGACGTGATCGTGGTGACGGCCGGCATCGCCCGCAAGCCCGGCATGAGCCGCGACGACCTGCTCTCGACCAACGCGAAGATCGTCGGTGATGTGGCCGCCAAGGTCCGCGACACGAGCCCTGATGCGGTCGTGATCGTCGTTTCCAACCCGCTCGACGCGATGGTGCAGCGCACCTTTCAGGTGACCGGCTTCCCTGCCGCCCGGGTCGTGGGCCAGGCCGGCATCCTCGACACCGCCCGCTACCGCGCCTTCCTCGCCCTCGAGCTTGGCGTGAGCGTGGAGGACATCTCCGCGATGCTGCTCGGCGGCCACGGCGACACGATGGTGCCGATCCCGAGCTGCACCAGCATCGGCGGCATCCCTGTCACCCAGCTGATCGGCCAGCAGCGGCTCGACGAGATCGTCGATCGCACCCGCACAGGCGGGGCCGAGATCGTGGGCCTGCTCAAGACCGGCAGCGCCTATTACGCCCCGGCGGCCGCCAGCGCCCAGATGGTCGAAGCGATCGTGCGGGACAAGAAGCGGCTCGTGCCCTGCGCCGCCTACTGCGACAAGGAGTATGGGGTGGGGGGCTACTTCGTCGGCGTGCCGGTGATCCTCGGCAGCGGCGGCGTGGAGAAGGTGATCGAGCTCGAACTGCTGCCCGACGAGCGGGCCGGCCTCGACAAGAGCATCGCCGCGGTCAAGGAACTGGTCGCAGCGATGGACCGGCTCACCGCCGCAAGTTGACGGGATTCCGACACGTCGTTCGCCGACCCCCGAGCCTCGCTCTTGCGGATTTGTGGACGAAACAGGTTTGCTGCCGCAGGAAGTGGCAGCCGGCGACCCAGGGAACCCTTGGCGTTCCCTGCGGTCGCCTGAGTGGACAAAGGCCATGGATGGCTTTGTCCACGGACAACAAGCTGTGCCGGCTCGGGGGCGGCAAAAGTCGCGTCGCGGACGAGGATACGCCCCGATGCTCCTCGAGCGTTCGCCGACCCCCGAGCCTCCACGATCGCTACCGGGGCCGTGCGGCTGACGGGTGTGCCGCAGGGCCCCTGAAGCCCGCTGTTTGTGCGGGTTTCCTGGCTTGCCAGGGGTCTCAGATGGAGCCGTTGCTGGCGTTGTCTGGGTCTGGGGGTTCCGTTACAAACCCGCGTCCCGAAGGCTGTCCGGCAAACCGGGCTCAGGAGGTTCCCCCGTATGGGTCGCATGCGTTCCATCCCGAAAGTCCGTCGCAGCCGGCGGGCCGTCACTGGTAAGGCCGCGGGTCAACTGGCCGATTGGACCGGCGATGCGCGGGTGTTCGTGCCCCAGGCCTACGAGCCTGGTTACGACTATCCGCTGCTTGTCTGGCTCCGGGAGCCCGGTTCCCGGTTCGACCTTGGCCGGGCGATGAGCCGCCTCAGCCTGCGAAACTATCTGGCGGTTGAGCCCGCCGCCGGCGAGACGGCAATGTGGCGGGCGATCGATCGGGTGCGGGACCGGCTCAGCGTGCATCCACGGCGGATCTGGCTCGTCGGCCATGCCGCGGGCGGCACGGCCGCCTTCCGGATCGCCTGTCGTGACCCGCAGGCCTTCGCCGGTGCGGTGTCGCTCGGCGGCTGGTTTCCGCTCGGTGAATCGGCCTTCGGCCGGCTCGATGCCGTTCGCCGGATGCCGATGCTGCTCTGCTGCCGGGCTGCGGCCGTGCAGGCCCATCCCGAGCGGACAGACCAGACCCTCCGCCTCTTTCATGCCGCCGGCGCGACCTTGGCGATGCGGATCTACCAGGGGGGCAGGATGCTCTCCCGCGAGACGCTCGGCGACGTCAACCGCTGGCTGATGGACGAACTCTGCGGATCGCAGACGCAGCTCGAGCCACATCGGGCGGTCTGAACCATCGGCCGGGCCGTTGGGGCTCTGCCGTAGCCACCGTGACGGGAAAGGATTCCCATGACCCATCATGCCTCTGAATCTCGTGCAGCCGAGGCCGAGCCCCGGTTGCTGCCGCTCCGCGGAGCCGCCGAGCCCACCCGGCTCCGACGCCTGATCGAAGGGCTCGTGGCCGAGGCGGCCGAAGAGCGACGGGCGCGGTCGCTGCCGGCCGTGGCGATCGAGATTGATGTGGCCGATGGCCATGCGACCGCGATCGACGCCGATCTCCTCCGCGCGGGGCTCTTGCCCCTGATCCGCGCCGCCTGCCAGGCGTCGGCCCTGGCGGCGCGTGGCGACCGCTCGCGGCGGCCGGGCGAGGTGGTGGTCACCAGCATCGACTCCGGCGTCGCTCTCGAGGTCGAGGTGGCCGATTCAGGCTCCGCCCGCCCGGAAGACTGTCCGGCTGCCACCGTCGCGGCCCTGGGGAAGGCCCGGGCCTGCATCGAACACTGCGGCGGCGGGATCGACCTGGCCGCCTGCCCCGAAGGCGGGCTGGCCGTGACGCTCCGAATTCCCCATCGCCGCGTGCGGGGGCTGGCCGCCTGACCCCACGCACCCCGAGGGCCGGAGACCAAACCCCCATGCACGACCGCCGCGACGATTCGGCTGCCAGTTTGTCCCGGCGGGTCACTCCCGCGCAGGTCGTCGGCATCGGGCTGGTGGTGGCCTCGCTCGCCTGGGCCGCCTGGCTGCTTCGCGATCGGCCGATCAGCGAGGAGGTGGAACTCCTGCCCGGAACCGTCCTGCCATCGTCCGAGATGGCGATCGTCGAGGCGGCCTTCGACCGGGCCCAGCTCACCGACCATCGCACCGAGGCCGGCAGGGTGTGGGTGCCGCGGCCGCGGCAGAGCGCCTACATGCGGGCGCTGGTCGATGCCGAGGCCTTGCCTCGCGAGTTCGGCAGCAGTCTCCGTCGGGCCCTGGAGCAGAACAGCCCCTGGCAGAGCCGGGCGGTGCAGGAGGAGATGCTGCGGGTGGCGGTTCAGGAGGAGCTGGCCCATGTGATCTGCTCGATGCCCGGCATCGAGCGGGCGGCGGTGCTCTACGACGTCGACGACCGGTCGGCCGGCGGCAGCCTCGCGGCCGGTGTCACCCGCACCGCCAGCGTCAACATCCGCACCCAGGCCGGCGTCGAACTCGAGCCCGCGCGGGTGCAGGCGATTCGCGTGCTCGTGGCGGCTTCGATCGCCGGGCTCGATGCCGAGCGGGTGGCCGTCACCGACCTTCGCAGTGGCCAGGTCTTCGCCGGTCCTCTGGCCGACGACCCCGTCGCGGCTGCCACAGCGACCGATCCCGATCTCGCCCGACGGATGGCCCACGAGCGGCACCTTCAGACAAAGCTCCGGCAGGCGTTGGGCTTTGTTCGCGGGGCGGTCGTGGATGTCACCGTGAGCTTCGCCCCGCCGGCCGAGAAGCCGCGGCTGCCCGCTCCGCCACCCGGGCCCGCCGCGCAGCAGGTGGCGAGCGTCAACACCCCGGCCGAGGTCGGGGCTGCATCGACCGAGCCCGCGGCGCCGGTTTCCGCCGCGGAGGCGATCACGGCCGAAGGTTCGGCCCCCACCACGATCCTCGTCTCGCTCGCCGTGCCGGAGGAGTTTTTTCGCGACCAGCAGGCCACCGCGAACGGCCTCACTGAAGACCAACTTCGCGACCATGTGATGGCGCTGCTGCCCCCCACCCGCCTGGCGGCGGGCCGACGCGTGACCATCACCCGCTTCTCCGAACGGCCGCCCCGCCCGTCCCAACCGACGGCCGGCGAGGTTGCCATCGAGGCCGCCCGTCACGAACCGCCCGCAGGGCCTCCCGTGTCGTTGGAGGGGGCCTGGAAGGCGATCCTGGCGGGCCACGGGGCCGATGTGCCGCGGGAGGTTTGGCTTGGCGTGATCGCGGTGGCCTCGGCCGCCCTCGGCTGGCTCGTGCTGCGACCGCAGTCTGGCGGTGCCGCCGGGGGTGGGAGCCGTGTTCGCCGCCGCCGAGATGCCGCCGTCGATTGGTCGGGCATCGCCGCGGAACAGAATGGATCGGAGGCGGGAGACCATCACGGGCGGCCCATCCGTCGGGAGGCAGCATGACCACCCGGCATGGTGTCTCGCTCGCCAGGGTCAACGGCCGGCTGAGCCTCGTGGCGAGCCTGGTGGCGGCCTGCGTGGTCAGCGGTGGTTTCGCCGTCGGCGCGGCGGCAGACCCGCCGCTGCCTCCCGTGCCGGAGGAACTTCCGGCGGCGGTGACCGGGCAGCCGCTCAGGGGCGAGCCGCGGGCCGATCAGGGCGTGCAGCCCACCGGCCTTGCCACGCCCGCCGCCGGTCGATCGCTCGCGCCGGTTCCCCTCGGCAAGGCGGCTGATGCGATCGACAGAGCGACCCCCTCGTTACCTCCCGCCGCGAACTGGACCGTGCTGGCGGCCATCCTCGGCGCCTTCGCGGTGCTCGGCGTGTTTCGCCTGCGGTCAGCCCATCGCCCGCGGCCGCTGCCCCCCGAGGTCTTCGACGTGTTGGGGGAGGGATCGCTGGGCGGGCAGCATGCCGTGCGGGTGGTGCGGTTCGGCCCCCGCACGCTTCTAGTGGGACTCTCCTCCTCGGGCAGCCAGACCCTGGCGGAGATCGATGATCCAGCCGTCACCGAACGGATCGTGGCCGCCTGCGTGCCGCGGCCGGCTGCCCGTGGACCGCTCGCGGCTCGGATGACTGCGTCCGCTGGAGCGGCCGTCCTCGCTGTGCTCGTGCCGGCCGCCGCCTGGGCTGCCGATGCCGCAGCCAATGCCCCCGCCGTCGTGCCTGCGTTCATGGCCGAGCCTGCTGCCGCCGAGTCTGGCTTGCCGGACACCGTTCCCGGCGAGTCCGCTGCGGCGGGAACAGCCGCGGCCGCAGCCGGGCCCGCCCCGACCGCGATCGACGGCGCTGCCCAAACCGACGGGGCTCGCGGCACGCCAGCCGGATCCCTGCTGCAGCAGCTGCCGGCCGGGCTCTTCGGCGAGCGACCCTTGACCGCCCTCCTGCCCTCGATGCTGCTCCTGGGCGTGGCCACGCTCGCTCCGGCCGTCTTGTTGATGACCACCTGCTTCGTGCGGATGTCGGTGGTGCTCACGTTGGTGCGGCAAGGGCTCGGGGCCGCGCAGGTGCCCTCCAATCAGATCCTCGCGTCGCTGGCGATCTTTCTCTCGGCGCTCGTGATGTGGCCGGTCTGGACCCAGGCCTGGCAGGCGGGTGTGACGCCGTATCAGGAGGGACGGCTCTCGGCCGAAGAGGCCTTCGAGCAGGGCGGCCTGCCGATCCGCCGGTGGATGGCGGCCCAGATCGAGCAGGCGGGCAACCGCGACACGATGCTCCTCTTTCTGGCCCGGCATCCGGCGGGCGTGCAGCAGGCGGCCACCTACGACGACGTGCCGCTCGAGTCGCTGCTGCCGGCGTTTCTCGTGAGCGAACTCGAGACGGCGTTCACGATCGGTTTCCGGCTGCTGCTTCCCTTTCTCGTGCTCGACATCCTCGTCGCGACCCTGGTCGTGTCCACCGGCCTGGTGATGCTGCCGCCCACGCTCGTGTCGTTGCCGCTCAAGCTCCTGGTGTTCGTGGCGGCCGATGGCTGGACGCTCGTGGTGCAGACGCTTCTGAGCGGGGTCGCCGTCGGCTGAGTCCACAACCCCGATGACCACCATGACCGAAATTCAACTTGTCGAACTCGTGCGGGAGTCGCTGCTGGCCGGCGGCGCGGCGGTGCTGCCGGCCGTTGCGGCGGGCTTCGTGGTGGCGCTGGTGGCCGGCCTCGTGCAGGGGGCGACCGGCGTGCACGAGCCGATCATCGGGTTCGTGCCCCGGCTGGCCGTGATGGGGCTC
Organism: Planctomycetota bacterium; assembly: GCA_046047895.1. Lineage (GTDB taxonomy): Bacteria > Planctomycetota > Planctomycetia > Pirellulales > UBA1268 > QWPN01. The sequence continues at coordinate 7,347 of JBJOHE010000173.1, forward strand.
GTCATGGTCTGGACGCTGCCCTGGATGGTCGAACGGCTGGCGGAACTCTTCCGCATCGCCGCGGCCGGCCCCTGAGGCTGTCATGTCGTTCGCAGCTTTCTCCGGACTCTTGACCGTCGATCCGCTGGTGGCGATCGGCGTCGGCACCCGCATGGCCGTCGCCGTGGCCGCCGGAGGGCTCGCCAGCTTTCCCCGGCTCGGGCCTCGGATCTCGGCGGCGGCGGTGCTCGCGTTGGCGGCCGCCGCCCTGCCCGCGGCCGCCGGCAGGCCCCTCGAATCGCAGCCGCCGCTGCTCGTCATCGCCGGTGAGGCGGTGATCGGGCTCGGGCTGGGGCTGGCGGTGGCCTTGGCCTTCGCGGCCGCCTCCTGGGCCGGCGGCATGCTCGGAAGCGTGGCTGGCCTGGCCTGGGCCGATGACTTCGCCGGTGACCCGCCGACGGGCGAGGGGGGGCCGGCCCGCTTGGCGGCCTGGCTGGCCGTGGCGGGATTCCTGGCCGCCGGCGGCCATCTCACGCTCGTCGCCGGGCTGGTGGACAGCGTGCAGCGGATGCCGATCGGCAGCTTCACCACGGCGGTCGCCCGGGAGGAGTGTGCCGAACTGGCCACCGTGCTGCCGACGGCCGCACTGTCGTTGGCGCTGGCCCTGGCGTTGCCGGCGATCGCCGCCGTGCTCAGCTTCCATGTGGCGGCGGCCCTTTGCCTCAGGAGCGTGCGGTTCGTCGTCGGTTCGGGCTCGCTGCAGGCGGCGGCCTCGATCGTGCTCCTTGCCGCGGTCGTCGCCGGCGCCGGCGGCTGGACGGAGGGCTTCGCGGCGGCGGTGCAGCCGCTGCTCGAACGCGGGCTGCTTCACGCGAGCCCCTGAGCGACGAGGACGCTGCCATGGCCGACGCCGGCGACCGCACGATTCCAGCCACGCCGAAACGCCGGGAGGCCGCCCGCCGTGAGGGGCTTGCGCCGACGGCCGCGTTGCCGGCCTGGGCGGCTGCCGCCGGCGCGGCGATTCTGCTCCTGCCCGGCTGGGCCCGGGGCACGATTCCGGCCGCCGCCGAGGCCTTTCGCGCCGCGGCCGGGGCCGTGGTCACCGGCGGTGACATCCCCTGGCCGGCGCCGCTGGCGGTCATCGGCCCTACGATCTGGCTCGTGGCGGCGTCGGCCGCGGCCGGGCTGGCCGTGCGGGCCGCGTGCGATGGCGTCTCCTGGCGACCGGAGCGGGCCGGCTTCGACCTGCGGCGGATCGACCCGATCCGCGGTCTGGGGCGGATCTTCTCCTCCGGCACCCTCGTGGCGATGCTGGGAGCGACGGCGGGGCTGGGGGTCATCCTGTTCGCCGCGAGCCTGGCCGGCCGCCGGCTCTTCCGCCTGCTCGAGGTCGGGCTCGGGATCGACGCTGCAGCCGTCGGCGGCATTGCCTGGCAGGCGCTGGCCTGGCTCGTGGCGGGGGCCGCGGTGGTGGCGGCGGCCCAGTGGGCCTGGGCACGGCGGCGGTTCGAGCACCGCATCCGGATGACGCCCCAGGAACTCGCCGAGGAGGCGAAAGACATGCAGGCCGATCCGCGGGTGCGGCTCCTCCATCAGCAGCGGAGCCGGCGGTGAGCCCCGCGGGCCGGGCGGAGGGAACCAGCCCGGGAGCGGCGACACGAGCGACGCGGCTCAGCCCGCCACATCGGGCACGGTATAGCCGTAGCGGTCGATGAATCCCCGCCAGCGGTCGGCCACCTCGCAGACGATTCGCGGATCGTGCCGGTAGGTGTTGGTGCGATACCGCTTCATCGAGCTGGCCTGGGCTTCCAGGGCGGGCCGCGCCGCATCGAAGCCTCCAAGCCCGAGCCGGTCGTAGGCGGTTTCGAGCGCGGCCACCGGGTCGGCCACGAGGTCTTCATACCGCAGCTCGTGAAGGCGGTCGGGGCCGACGGCGGCTCGGTCCCGCTCGAAGGCGGAATACATCTCGTCGAAGCAGGCGAAGACGTAGTGCTCGAGCTTGTCCCCGCGGTCGACCTGCATCCCCTGCACCTCGTCGAGCGATCGCCAGAGCCGGATCGTCGACGGAAAGACGACGAACGGATCCCTCACCACATGAAGAAACTTCGCCTCGGGAAACATCTCCGCGAGCACGCCGAGCCGGGCCGTGTGGGGCGGGCTCTTGAGCACCGGCCGGCGGGCGTCACGGACCGCCAGTCGGGCGAGGAATCGCCGGAGCGTCTGCTTCCAACGGGCGAGGTCCGCCGCCGGGAGTTTCGTCACGTCGAGCGCCACCGGCTCGGCGGAACTCGTGGCCGGAAACGCCATCCGCCGGTAGGGCGACGGGCCGCCCATGTTGGCGAGGGCAAATTCATCTTCCTGGGGTCGGTCCCAGCCGGCCGCCACGTTGTCCATCGGCCGCTTTCGCGGCATCATCCAGGCGAGCATCCGCGTGAGCACCGCCTCGGTCAGGAGGAAGTGGCCCGGCGCGAAGCATTGATAGGTGGAAGGGCAGCAGAACCTGGGGTCGAGCATCAGGAGTTCGTGCAGCAGCGTGGTGCCGCTCCGCCAATGGCCCACGATGAACAGTGGCGGGGGCGTCTGCGGCGGCTGCCGCAACTGCCGGCGGTAGCGGGCCTCGGAGAGCGGCTCGGCCAGGCTGTTGAAGGCGGAGGCTGCCGAGATCGTCGCCAGCAGCCCGAGCCGCGAGGGGGACACGCGGCAGCGGTGCTCGGCCACCAGTGGCAGCCACACCCCCAGCGGCATTCCGTGCCAGAACCGGGGGCTCCACCAGGGGTAGGCGTGGAAGGAGTCGCCGCCGGGAGGCTTGGGCGGAGGTGATTGGGCCGCTCGTGTCATGCAGACTCCGACAGGTTCGGGACGGTGGGCCAGGGAGCGACGGGCATCGTAGTGGGATCGGCGGGGCTCACCGAAGGTTGACCGGCGGGTCACCCGCCACCCGCGGCGGCGGTTCGGCGACGAGGGCGGCCACAGCTGCGGAGAGCCGCTCGCGAGCGGCGGCTCCGGTGGCCCGAAACCGCTCCCGTCGGGCCGCGTCGAGGGCGATGACCGTCGGGAATGCCCGCACGCCGAACGACCTGCAGACGGCCGCGTCGCGGTCGGCGTCAACCGAGGCGCAGACAAACCGATCCGCGGCCGCGAGCAGCGCGGCATCGGCGGCCGCCATGGTCGCGAACTCGTCGCTCCAGGGGCACCAGGCGGCGCGAAAGATCAGCAGCAGCGGCAGCCCTGCGTCGGCGGCCCGGCGGGAGCCGGCGGCGAAGCCCTCGACGCACTCCAGCCGATCGGTGGCCTGCGGTAGCTGGTCGCGGGAGCGGATCACGGTGGCGAGCCGCTCGGCGGCTGCCGGGGCCCAATCCGCCGCGGTCGGGCGGGGGGGCTCCTCGTCGCGAAGTTCACAGCCCGTCCAGCCCGCCGTGGCCGCTGCCAGGGCGAGCAGGAGCGATGGATGGCGGAACAGGAAAGGTCGGGGCATCGGCGAACCGCCAGGATCGACGGCCGGGCGGCGAAGGTGGAGCGACGAAGAGGCCTGCAGGCTTGTAGGGCCGGCCTCTCCGGCCCACAAGGCCGGGGCGACGCCTGACGGCCGTAAGCCGCTGCCTGGGGGAGCCGGGCAAGTGAGGCAAGCCGGTGACGGTGTGGGTGGGGCCAGGGCCGGGCTGTCGTCAGCGCAGGGGTCTCGCTACCGTCTGTCCGGTGCCTGGCCGCCTTTCCACCGCCGTGCTGTCGCTGGGAGCCGCGATCGTCGTCGCGGCGGCGGGATCGGGATGTCGGCTCGTCGGCCGCCAGGGGCCGGTGCCGCCGGAACTCGCCGATGCCCGGCGGCTCTGCAACGAGGGGCTCGCCGCAGCTGATCGCGAGGATCTCGCGCGGGCTGAGGGGCTGCTCGAAGAAGCGGTGAAGAACTGCCCGGTCGATGTCGATGCCCGGCGGCATTACGCCGACGTGCTCTGGCAGCGGGGCGACAAGACGGAGGCGATCGCCCAGGTGGCCAAGGCGCTCGAACTCTCGCCGGCCGATGCGGGGCTCTGCGTCAAGGCCGGAGGCATGTATCTCGACCTCGGGCTGTTCAACGAGGCCGATCGGCTTGCCGATGAGGCCGTGCACCTGGCGCCGCAGTCGGCCGAGGCCTGGCGGCTCCACGGCCGAGTGGCCCT
>JBJOHE010000174.1:0-7152 GCA_046047895.1 Planctomycetota bacterium
CAGGCGATCTTCACCGTCACCGAACTTCCCCGGCTTGGGTCCAATGGCCTGGGCCTCACGACGCTCGACACGAGCCTCACGATCGGGCTGCCGGCACCGACAGTCAATTCGCCCCTGCTGCTCACGCCGGGCTTCGGCACGACCTTCGTCGACGAGGTGCCGGGGCCGATGGATCCCGGCCTGCCGGCCCAGCTCTACGATGCCTGGGTGCAGGCCCGCTGGCTGACCAAAATCGGCAAGCGGTTCGGGGTCGATCTCGCCGTCGCGCCCGGCTGGTATTCCGACTTCGTCAACGACACCCCGCAGGCGCTGCGGATCACGGGCCACGGCTTCGGGGCCTGGGAGGCGACCGACAACCTGCGGGTTGTGGCGGGCGTGATCTACCTCGACCGCTACGACGTCAATCTCCTGCCTGCCGGGGGGCTGCTCTGGACCCCGTCCGATCGGCAGCGGCATGAACTGATCTTTCCCAGGCCCCGGCTGGCCTGGCGGGTGGCCGAGCAGCCGCGGGCCTCGCAGTGGGTCTATCTCGCCGGGGAATTTGGCGGCAATCAGTGGGCTGTTCGGCGAGACAGCGGGGCCGATGACGTGGTCGTGTACCACGACTACCGGCTGCTCGTGGGCTGGGAGCGGCGGCCGGCGGATCTCGGGGTGAATTGGCGGCTCGAGACCGGCTGGGTGACTGGCCGGCTGGTCGAGTACTACCTGACAGACACCGCCGACTACCGGCCTTCCGACACGTTCCTCGTTCGCTGGGGGGTGTGGTACTGAGGGATTTGGCCGGTCCCTTGCGAGACTCCTTCATTGAAGGTCTACTTACTCTAGTGCCCGTGACCGGGTAGCCATCCTGCGGTAGTACCTTTTCAACGATGACCAGCCAGCCGAAACGATCCCGCCGCCGGGAAACCGCCGTGCGTCCCAGGTTTGGCCTCGCCGGCGCCGCCCTCCTGACCGCGATCTGCGTGGCAGCGCTGGCACTCACCGGCTCTGGTCCGGCAGTGAATTCCGCGGACGCAGAGTCGGCCTCCCAGGCTCAGCCCGCGGCCGACCTCGCGACCAGCAGCGGTCGGTAGTCAGGCGGCGCGGCGGACCGGCCAGGCCGGTTCCGGATCGTCCGTGGCCGCTGGTGGTTGGCCGTAGCCGTCCCCCTCGCCTTCCGACAGGCTCGCCTGCAGGCCGATGAGCCGGGAGACGAAGACGGCCATGTAGAACTGGCCGAAGACGGCCTCGAGCCAGACCAGCCAGCGGGCGGTGGCCGAGGCCGGCACAATGTCGCCATAGCCGACCGTCGTGAGGGTCACAAAGGAGTAGTAGGTGAAGACTCCGGCCGCCGCGAATGGATCGGCCCCGGCGTCGACCTGATAGCGGGCGAAGTCGACGGTGAACGAGCCTGGGGCGAGCCGCTCGATCAGGGTGTAGACGTTGGCCCAGCACATTCCGAACAACACGAACACGCACAGGGCGCCGCAGATCATGTCGAAGACGATCCGCTTGGCCGCCAGCACGTCCACGAGGATCAACAGCCCCACGGTGACGATCGGAAGAATGAAGCTGACGGCGCGGGCGATCGGCCAAAGCCAGGGATGACCCTGGGGCAGCTGGCCGGCCATCAAGGTGACGGCGAGTGTCGCCAGGCCGGGAATGACCAGGGGAAGACCGAGGAGCAGCATCCGCCGGCCCCCGAGGGCCGCGGCGGCCCCAACGAAGATGCACTGCTCGGCCACCATCGCGACCAGCTCCGCCTGCGGCTGGCCCTCGGTGAGCACCGAGAGCACAGGCAGGAGGAGCAGGTGCACGAGCAGGATCGCGTAGCGGCCAAAGTGGGGCCGGCGAAAGTACTTCGCCAGCTCGACGACGGGATTGATGGCGGAAAGCATGGGGGGGACGGTAGCGGTGAATGGGGCCGCCGGGGAGCCCGGTTTTCCAGCCGCCGCGGCGAACTATGCTTGCGGACCATCGGGTTCGAACCAAGCTCCCAGTTTTTCAGGTCACCGTGATCATGCGTCATCTGCCCCGTTTCTCTCGCTTCTCATTCCCGGGTGCGCTGCCTGCGCGGATGGCCCTGCTCGGCTGGGGGCTCGCCCTGGCCGCGGCTCCTGCGGCGGCCGCCGAGCCGCCGCCTGCAGCCACGCCGCCGCTGGCCGTGCTGCCCGACGCCAGCCGCCCGCCGGTCGTGACCGACCATGCGATCCGGGTGGGCGGCAGGGAACTGGCCTACAAGGCCGAGACGGGGATGCTGCCGCTCATCGGTGAGGATGGCACCCATAAGGCCAGCATCTTCTTCGTGGCCTACACGCTCCTGACCGACGCCCAGGCTGCCGAACGGCCGATCATGTTCTGCTTCAATGGCGGGCCGGGAGCGGCGGCCGTCTGGCTCCATCTTGGCGGGCTCGGTCCGCGGCGAGCGGTCGTGAACGACGACGGGTCGCTGCCCCCGCCGCCGTTCCGGCTGGTCGACAATGAGCACACGCTGCTTGCGGTGGCGGATCTCGTCTTCATCGATCCGGTGGCCACCGGCTTCAGCCGGGCGGCCAAGGGGGAGAAGCCGGAGCAGTTCTTCGGCAAAGGACCCGACATCGAGGCGATGGCGGAGTTCATCCGGCTCTACACCACGAGGCATGGTCGCTGGCGGAGCCCGAAGTATCTCTGCGGGGAGAGCTACGGCGTGTTTCGGGCGGCCGGGCTGGCGGCGGAACTCCAGGATGGCGAGGGCATGTTCCTCAATGGCCTCGTGCTCGTGTCTGGCCTGATCGACTTCGGCACGATCCGGGCCGGTGGCTCAAACGATCTGCCCTACGCCCTGTTCCTCCCGAGCTACACGGCGGTGGCGCATCACCATGGCCGGCTGCCGGCCGACCTTCAGGCTGACAGGGGGCGGGCGCTGGCCGAGGCGGAGGCCTTTGCCGGCGGTGAGTATCTGACCTCGCTCTATGCCGGCGCAGCCCTCGATCCCGAGCGGCGGTCGGCCGTGGCGGCGAAGCTCGCCCGCTACACCGGGCTCGCCGAGTCGTTCATCTTGGCCCACGACCTGCGGATCGACGCCTCCCACTTCCGGGAGGAATTGCTGGCCGATCGCCGGCTGATCCTTGGTCGATTCGACGGCCGGATCACCGGCCGCGACGGCGACCAGGCGACCGGCGTGCCCCGCTTCGATCCCTCGTATGACGCGGCCCTCGGCCCCTTGGCCGCGGCGATGAACGCCTACGTCCGCGAAGAGCTGGGCTTCGAGAGCGATCTGCCGTATCGGGTGCTCACGGCCGTGGGGCCGTGGCCGCAGGATCAAAACCGCTACGCCGCCACCGACTGGCAGCTGGCCGAGGCGATGAATCGGAACCCGCATCTCCGGGTGCTGGTGCAGACAGGCCGCTGTGATCTCGCGGTGCCCTTCCTGTCGCTGCGGCATTCGATCGATCACCTGGCGGTCGATCGGGAGCGGCTGGCCGACGTCCGGTTCTGCGACTACGACTCCGGCCACATGATGTATCTGAACCGGCCCGATCTTGAGCGGATGGCCGGAGATCTCCGGGCCTTCATCACCGCGGCTCCTGACACTGCTCGCAGTGACCCTTGAGAAGGATCTCGGTGACCGAGCCGATCCGGTGGCGGTCGCCGGGGCCGGCCTTTTTCCGCGAGCCACGCGGCCGGATCGCCACCTGCACGTCATCGAGACAGGAGACCTCCCCGCAGGTCGTGCAGACGAAGTGGGGATGCTCGTCGTCGTGGTGTCCGCCGCCGCTGGCGGTGGCCTCGAACCGCCAGACCCGATCACCGAGTTCCACGCGGGCGGCGAGTTTGGCCTCGGTGAGTTCGGTCAGGTTGCGGTAGATCGTGGCCCGATCGAAGCCCAGGGCGTCGAGCGCCTCGCTGACCTCGGCATGGGTTCGCGGGCCGACCGCTGCCTCGAGATGCCTGAGCACCGCCACGCGGGCTGCGGTGCATCGCAGTCCTGCAGTTCGAATTCGGCGTCGAAGCTCGTCGTCGGTGGCTGGCATCCGGCAGGCCGCTGGGCGGTTTGGATCATTCTCGCTCTCAATCGTACACCACGGAGAAATCCCTCCGGATCGTCGTTCTGTTTCCGAGCGGGGCGGGAACCCCTCGGGCGAGGGCCTTTCCGGAATGGCCCTCCACGCTGGTCCGCGGGCTGCCGAGGCCCTGTTTTCCCGCCTGTTGGCGGCTGGGAAAAAAAGTCGCTTGACTCACCATCCCCTCACGCTACGATCACGCCCCGTCCCATGGGCAGTGGTCAGCGGATCGACCACCACAACATCTTGCGATAGCACGGCAGATGGACCTGCTTCTCCTTGATCGCGAATCTCGGGCCTGGCGACGGGCCTGAAGGGTTTCCCGCCGCTCCCTGGGCGGCGGGTGTTGGCTTGTACGGAAGCTATACAGAGGTATACTTTAGGGGTCGGCGTGGCCCCGTGGTTTCGGCCATTCTTTCTTCGTCCTTTCTCCAGGAGTTTCCTTCCATGGCAGATTTCGACTCGGCGACGCTCACAGGCGGTTCCTCCACGGATGCCCCGGCCGAGAGCCGGTCCGCCGGCCGGGCCGCGATCGAAATCCAGCCGACCTTCTGTCCGGTCGAGGCTGCCAGTCCGTTCGACACCACCGAATGGGAACTGCGAACGGCCGCGATCAAGGGAGAAGACGGCAAGGTGCTGTTCGAGCAGCCGGCCTGCGAAATCCCGGCCGCCTGGAGCCAGCTGGCCACCAACGTGGTGGTGAGCAAGTATTTTTACGGTGAAATCCACACGCCCGAGCGGGAACACTCGGTCAAGCAGCTCGTCCACCGGGTCGCCCGCACGATCGCCGACTGGGGCATCGCCGACGGCTACTTCAAAACCCGCCAGGACGGGGAAAACTTTTACCGCGACCTCTCCTGGCTCTGCGTCCATCAGCACGGAGCCTTCAACTCGCCCGTCTGGTTCAACGTCGGCCTGTTTCACCAATATGGCGTGAAGGGGGCTCCCTGCAACTGGCGGTGGGACGAGGCCAAGCGGGATGTCGTGATGCCCGACAACCCCTACGAGTATCCGCAGGGCAGCGCCTGCTTCATTCAGAGCGTGCGGGACAATATGGAAGACATCATGGAACTCGCCCGGAGCGAGGCGATGCTCTTCAAGTTCGGCTCAGGCACCGGCACCGACCTCTCCACGCTGCGGAGCCAGCGGGAGAAGCTGGCCGGCGGCGGCAAGCCCTCGGGGCCGCTCTCCTTCATGCGGGTCTATGACCAGGTGGCGGCGGTGGTGAAGAGCGGCGGCAAGACCCGGCGGGCTGCCAAGATGCAGTCGCTCAAGGTGCACCATCCCGACATCATGGAGTTCATCGAGTGCAAGGCCAAGGAGGAGAAGAAGGCCCGGGTGCTGATCGAGAAGGGGGGCTACGACTCGAACTTCAACGGCGAGGCCTATAGCTCGATCCTGTTCCAGAACGCCAACCTGTCGGTCCGGCTCAGCGACGAGTTCATGGAGGCGGCCGATCGCGACGACACCTGGACCACCCGCTGGGTCACCGACCCCTCCAAGGCCGGCCCCAGTTTCAAGGCCCGGGAGGTGCTCGGGCGGATGGCGGAATGCGCCTGGCAGTGCGGGGATCCCGGGGTGCAGTACGACACCACGATCAACCGCTGGCATACCTGCCCGAATTCGGGGCGGATCAACGCCTCGAATCCCTGCAGCGAATACATGTTCCTCGACGACACCGCCTGCAACCTCGCGAGCATCAATCTGATGAAGTTCCGTCGGCCCGACGGGAGCTTCGACGTGGAGCGGTTTGCCGCGGCCTGCCGGATCTTCTTCGTGGCCCAGGAGATCCTGGTGGACCATGCCAGCTATCCGACCCCACGGATCGCCCGCAACAGCCACCTCTACCGACCGCTCGGCCTGGGCTATTCCAATCTCGGCAGCCTGCTGATGGCTGACGGCCTCGCCTACGACAGCGACGCGGGTCGGGGCCTGTGCGGGGCGATCACGGCGATCCTCCACGGGGCTGCCAACCGCACGAGCGCCGAACTGGCCGGGGCGGTTGGGCCCTTTGAAGGGTTCGCAGCCAACCGGGAGCCGATGCTCCGCGTCATGCAGATGCACCGCGACGCGGTCGACGCGATCGATCCGGCCTGCCCGCGGTATCTCCACGACGCCGCCCGGGAAATCTGGGATGACGTCTTGGCTCGCGGCCGGCGGAACGGCTACCGCAACGCCCAGGCGACCGTGCTCGCGCCCACCGGCACGATCTCATTCCTGATGGACTGCGACACCACCGGCATCGAGCCCGACATCGCGCTTGTCAAATACAAGCAGCTGGCCGGTGGCGGGATGCTCAAGATCGTCAATCAGACCGTGCCGCTGGCGCTTCGCACCCTCGGCTATGACGAGCCGGCGGTGGAGGGAATTTTGGCCTTCATCGACAAGAACGACACGATCGAGGGGGCCCCGGGCCTCAGGCACGAACATCTGGCTGTGTTCGACTGTGCCTTCAAGCCCAGGCTCGGCGAGCGGAGCATCGCCTGGGAGGCGCACGTGAAGATGATGGCGGCGGCGCAGCCCTTCCTCTCCGGCGCGATTTCGAAGACGGTCAACATGCCGCGGGAAACCACGCCTGCCGACATTGCCGGAGCCTATCAAGAGGGCTGGCGGATGGGGCTCAAGGCCCTGGCGATCTATCGGGACGGCTCAAAGGAGAGCCAGCCGCTCAACACCTCGACCGAGGCCGACAAGGCCGCGGCCAAGGTGACGGCCGCCCCGCGGCGGGAGCGGCTGCCCGACACCCGGCGGAGCGTGACCCACAAGTTCAGCGTGGGAGGCCACGAGGGCTACATCACCGTCGGGCTGTATGACGACGGCCGGCCCGGGGAGCTGTTCATCACGATGGCAAAGGAGGGGAGCACGATCGGCGGCCTGATGGACGCCTTCGGGACGGCCGTGTCGATGAGCCTGCAGTACGGCGTGCCGCTCGAGGTGTATGTGAAGAAGTTTTCCCACACCCGCTTTGAGCCCTGGGGCTATACGAAGAACCCCGACCTGCCGGTGGCGAAGAGCCTTGTCGACTATCTGTTCCGCTGGATGGGAACAGAGTTTATTCCGGGCTATCGCGAGGCAAACCGCCCCGCTGGGCATGATGGCGGCGGCGGGGAGGCCGTCGCAGGGGAGGACG
>JBJOHE010000175.1:0-2915 GCA_046047895.1 Planctomycetota bacterium
TCGCGAGATTGACCTGGTTCGGCCACCAGTCGCCGTTGGTCATCGCCCCTGCCGAGGTCGTGCGGCCGGCGGCGGCGGCCTGCCCGATCACGGGGCAGCTGGCGGGCGTGTCGCCGCGGCAGGGAATAGCGGCGACGGACAGGGCGGCGGCGATGATGGTTCGGATGGTCATGGCTCGGCTCCAGAAGTTCCAAAAGGTTCGGAGGTTTGACTGTCCCCCACTCACACTGCGAAGAGCATGACAGTCTCGCCCGAAGTCCACAAATGCACGGGCGGCCTACCGCCTATGCGTACCTTGCATACCACTCGTTTCCAGCAAGCGAAGCCCCCCAACCTACAGCCCGGCCGCCATTTGTAGACTCTTTGGCATGAGCGAAATGCCGCCTGAGCACCGCGACCACCCACCGCCGAGCGGCCAGCCTCCTTCCACGCTCGCCTCGATCCAGCCTGCCGAGACCCTCCCCGCCGACACCGACGCTGCCGCGGCGGCCCGCGACCGGTCGGCGGCGGCCCGCAAGGTGCGGTCGTTTCCGCAGACGCCGGGTGTCTATTTAATGAAAGATGCGGCGGGCCGAGTGATCTACGTCGGCAAAGCCAAGAACCTCCGGGCCCGGGCCGGCAGCTACTTCCTCAAGGCCGCAGCCGAGGATCGCCGCACGGCCGATCTCGTCCAAGAGATCCGCGACATCGACTACCTCGAGGCGGAAAGCGAGGTCGACGCGCTCCTGCTCGAGAGCCGGCTCGTCAAGGACGTGCAGCCCAGGTTCAACAGCGACCTGAAAGATGACAAGACCTTTCCCTACCTCCAGATCACGACCCACGAGGATTATCCGCGGGTCGAGTTCACGCGGACGCCGCGGCAGAAGGGAGTGAAGCTCTACGGGCCCTTCACGAGCGCCGGCAGCCTCCGCGGCGCGATCGTGGTGCTTCAGCGGATCTTCAAGTTTCGCACCTGCACGCTCGACATCGACGCAGACGACGAACGCTGGCGCTGGTTCCGCCCCTGCCTCCTGGCCTCAATCGACCAGTGCACCGCGCCGTGCAATCTCCGGATCTCGAAGGAAGAGTACCGCAAGGACATCAACCGGTTGAAGACCTTCCTCGATGGGGGCAAGGTGCGGCTGCTCGAAGAAATGCGGGCCGAGATGCTTGCGGCCTCAGGCCGGCTCGAGTTTGAACGGGCGGCCCGGCTGCGGGATGAGATCCGGCTGCTGGAAACCCTCGACCAGCGAGGCGACCTCGAAGAGCACGTGCAGCCGGAGGTGTTCCTCGTCGACCCGAAGAAGGGCCTGGCTGGGCTGCAGAAGGTGCTCGGCCTGGCGGCTCCGCCGCGGGTGATCGAAGGTGTCGACATCGCCCACCTCGCCGGCAACGAGACGGTGGCCAGCCTCGTTCAGTTCATCGACGGCCTTCCCTTCAAGGCGGGGTACAAGCGGTACCGGATCAAGGGCGTGGACGGCATCGACGACTTCAAGAGCATCCACGAGGTCGTGTCCCGGCGATTTGCGAGGCTCGCCCGCGAGGGAGCCTCGCCCCCCGACATCCTTCTGATCGATGGCGGTAAGGGACAGCTCTCGGCGGCCCTCGACGCGCTCGAGAGTCTGGGCGTGGAAGCCCCCTGCGTGATCTCGCTGGCGAAGCGTGAAGAAGAGGTGTTCGTGCCAGGGAAGAGCGAGCCGCTGCGGCTGTCCCGCGACTCCTACTCACTCAGGCTCCTGGAATACGTCCGCGACGAGGCCCATCGCTTCGCCCAGCACTACCACCACCTGCTCCGCGGCAAACGCACGCTCGAGGAATAGATTCGGGGCGAATGCCCCGCGACGGGCACCCAGTGGTGGGCCTCGGGAACGGCAGGTACAATCGGGTTTGTCGAGGGGCCAGAAGTCGTTACGAACCCCCTGCGTTGACCCTATCGCCTTCGGAGGTTGCCCATGGCTGCCCCCGTTCAGATCTCCGGCTGCCGGTCGTTTCAGGCCGCCTGCAATCGCCGCGAGTTTCTCCACGTCGGCGCCCTGACCGGCCTCGGCCTTTCGCTCGGCGGGCTGTTTCGAATGCAGGCGGCCCGGGCCGACGCCAAGGCCTTCGCCCACTTCGAGGGCACCGCCAAGAGCGTGATCCATGTCTGGCTGCCCGGGGGCTGGGCCCAGCAGGAGACCTTCGATCCCAAGCCGCTGGCGCCGGCCGAGTATCGGGGCGAGTTCAAGGCGATCGACACGGTGCTGCCCGGCGTGCAATTCAGCGAGACGCTCCCCCGCTCGGCGAAAATTGCCGACAAGATCACGCTGATCCGCTCGATGACCCACGGTGAGGCGGCCCACGAGCGGGGCACCCACAACATGTTCACGGGCTATCGCCCAAGCCCCGCCCTCACCTATCCGAGCTTCGGCAGCGTCGTGGCCCACGAACTCGGACCGCGGGCCAACCTGCCCCCCTATGTCTGCCTCCCCACGCTCCCGGCGCCCGACGCGGGCGGCGGCTACCTCGGCAGCGGCTACGGCCCGTTCGCGATCGGCTCCGACCCGGCCAATGCCAACTACACGGTCCGCGATCTCTCGCTGCCCAAGGGCGTCGACGCCGAACGGTTCGCGAGCCGGCAGCGGCTCCGCGAGGTCGTGGGCCGCCATTTTCAGAGGCTCGAAGACGGCGGCACGATCGCCGCGATGGATTCTTTCTACGAGCGGGCCTATGCGCTCGTGCAGTCGCCCGAGGCGCAGGCCGCCTTCGACATCAAGACGGAGCCTGACCAGATCCGGGATGAATACGGCCGCAACCAGGCGGGTCAGCGGATGCTCCTGGCGCGGCGGCTCGTCGAGGCGGGCGTGCGGTTCGTCACCCTCTCCTACGGCGGCTGGGACATGCACGCCCGGCTCCGCGACGGCATCACGCGAACCGTGCCGGCCTTCGACCAGGCCTTC
>JBJOHE010000176.1:0-37026 GCA_046047895.1 Planctomycetota bacterium
GCCTGCTCGATCGAGTCGCGGAGCCGCTGCACCAGCTGCTCGGCGTCGAACTCGACGTAGTCGAGCACCTCGCGGACGGTGTCGCCCTTGATCACCGCGTCGACCACCACCTCGCCTCGCTCGTCGGTGCTGACATGCACGGCATTGGTGTCGCCGAACAGGTTGTGGAGGTCGCCGAGAATCTCCTGGTAGGCGCCGATCAGAAAGGCGCCGAGGTAGTAGGGCTCGTGCCTCCAGGCGTGGAGCGGCAGGGTCCGCTTGACGTCGCGGCGGTCGATGAACTGATCGATCTTGCCGTCGGAGTCGCAGGTGACGTCGCCGAGCACGGCGGCCCGGCCCGGCTTCTCGTCGAGCCGGTGGATCGGCATCACGGGAAAGAGCTGCTTGATCGCCCAGCTGTCGGGCATCGACTGAAAAAGCGAGAAGTTGCAGAAGTAGGTGTCGGAAAGGGCCGCCTCGAGCCCCTCGAGCTCCTCGGGCACGAATTCGAGCCCCTTGGAGAGCTTGCGGATCCGGCGGCAGGTGGCCCAGTAGAGATTCTCGATCGCCGACCGCTGGTCGAGCGGCAGATAGCCGCTGGAGAAGAGGTTCATCGCCGTGTCGAGCAGCTGCTGGGCGTCGTGGTAGCTCTCGAGCAGGTTGCGGACGTTGATGTTTTGGTAGGTCTCGTAGAGATCGAGCAACGGCTGTTCCGCATCGGCCGGCGGCTCGGCAACCTCGGCCATGCCCCCCTGCTCCGACACCCCCAACACGCCGAAGATCAGCACGCTGTGATACGCGACCACCGCCCGGCCGCTCTCCGACACGATCGTGGGATGAGGCACGCCCGCCTCGTCACAGGCGTTCTGCACCTGGTAGATGACGTCGTTGGCGTATTCCTGAAGGCTGTAGTTCACGCTCGACTCGAAGTTGGTCTGCGAGCCGTCGTAGTCGATACCGAGGCCGCCACCGACGTCGAGATACCGCAGCCCCGCCCCGCGCTTCACCAGCTCGGCGTAGATCCGGGAGGCCTCGTTGAGCGCCGCCTTGATGTGCCGGATGTTGGTGATCTGGCTGCCCTGATGGAAGTGGAGCAGCTGGAAGCAATCCTCCATCCCCCGCTCTGCGAGCAGGTCGAGCCCGCGGACCAGTTCGCTGGCCGTGAGGCCAAACTTGCTGCGAAAGCCTCCCGATGCCTGCCAGCGGCCGGCCCCACGGGCGGCGAGCTTGATCCGCATGCCGATCCGGGGCCGCACCCCGAGCTTCTCGGCGTATTCCAGGATCAGGTTGAGCTCCGAAAACCGCTCGACCACCGGAATGATGTGGCGGCCGATCTTCTGGGCGAGCATCGCCGTCTCGATGAACTCGGCATCCTTGAAGCCGTTGCAGATGATCGGCGTGTCGTTGTCGGCCAGGGCGATCACCGCGAGCAGTTCCGGCTTGCTTCCGGCCTCGAGCCCGAATCGGTACGGGCGGCCGAACCGGAGCACCTCCTCCACGACCTGCCGCTGCTGGTTCACCTTCACCGGATAGACGCAGCAGTATTCGCCCCGGTAGCCGCTCTCCTTCATCGCGGTCGCAAACGCGGCGTGGATCTCACCGAGCCGGTGCTCGAGGATCTCTGCGAACCGCAGCAGGATCGGCAGATCGATCCCCCTCACCTGGAGCCGGTCGACGAGCTGCTTGAGGTCGATGCTCCGGGTCGGGTCCTTGTGGGGATGCACCAGCAGGTTTCCGTGGGGCCCCACGGAAAAGTAGCCGTTTCCCCACCGGGCCACCTCGTAGAGGTCGGTGGCGTCGGCGGTGCTCCAGCGTTCGACGTCGAGATCGGCTGCGGCCAATTGAAAACCCTCTGCCTCGGGCGGCACCACCAGCCGCGGGTTTGAAAGTGTATCGCGGGCGGTCGGCCTGACCATGGCGAACCGTGGCGGCGAACGCCGCTCAGACCTCCACCCGCGACCAGCTGCGACCACGGAAGATGAGGAGCATCGCCAGGCCGCGGGCGGTGAGGTCGGCAGCCATCGCCAGCCAGGCGCCGCGGGCACCCAGACCGCAGCCCGGCAGCGACCCGAGCCCGCCCGGCAGGCCGATCGCCGGCCAGGCCAGGAACACGGCCAGCGGCAGCCGCACGAGCGTGAGCCCCAGAAAATTGACGAGCAGCGGCGGCCGGGTCGCCCCGGCCCCACGCAGGCCACCCGAAAGCACCATCAGAAGCGCCAGCGGTGGCTGGGCGAAGGCCACGATCCGCACGAGCTCCGCCGCCCTGGCCGCCACCGCCGGCTGGCTGCCAGCCCCGCCGGTGAACCAGGCGGCCAGCGGCCCGGCGGCAACGAGAAACCCGAGCCCCACCACCGACATCAGGCCGGCAGCGGCCAGCGTCGCCAGCCAGACGCTGCCCCGCGCCCGCCTTTCATCGCGGGCCCCGAGAAACTGCCCCGAGAGCGTGGCCGCGGCCACCTGAAAGGCGCTGCCGGGCAGAAACGCCAGCGATTCGATCGTGATGGCCACGGCATGGGCGGCGGCGTCGATGTCGCCGAGGCGATTCACGATCCCGAGAAAGGTGAGGTGGCAGGCCGCATTACCGACCGCATCCACGCCGGCCGGCATCCCGACTTTGCCAATCTGCCGGATCGTGCTCCAGGCCGGCACCACATCGGCCGGCCGCGGCCGAAGCCCCCGGTCGCGGAACAGGAGCAGCCCCAGGAGCGTCAGCCCGCCGCACGCATACCCCGCCACAGTCCCCCAGGCGAGCCCTTCCCAGCCGAGCGGCTCCAGACCCCAGCAGCCCGTGGCCAACACGAAGCTCGCCCCGGCATTGACCAGGTTGACGACCGACATCGTGACGAGCCCGGCCACCATGTCACCGGCCCCGCGGATCGCCGCCACGCCCACGAGGATCCCGGCCATCAGCGGCAGGGCCGGCAACACGATCGCCAGATACCGCACCGCCAGGCCGCTGCTGCCGGCCGGAAGCCCGAGCGCCGCCACAAACCGGCCGCCTCCTGCCGCAGCGGCTCCGAGGGCGACGGCGGCGAGCACCGCAGTGACGAGCAGGCACTGGGCCGCAACCCTCCGGGCGGCGGCGAGATCACCGGCCCCGACGCTGCGGGCCACCAGGGCCGTGGCCGCGGCCGCCGGGGCCACGAACAGCACCGGCAGGAAGGCGAGCGCATAGGCGACCAGGCCGATGGCCGCCAGCGACTCGGCCCCGGAGAACAGGTTGCCGGCCAGCCACTTGTCGACGAAGCCCACGGCAAGCGCGAGAAACTGCTCCACGAGCACCGGGCCGACGAGCCCGACAAGCGGCCGCACGATGCCCCGCTGCCGGGCCACGCCCGCCGGCTCACGATCGGCCGGCCTGTCTGCGACCTCGCTCAGGCGAAGAGTTCCTTGATGACCTTGCCGGAGTTGGCGATCTTCATCGGCCGGCCATTCTTCGCGGTGAAGGTCGTCTCGAGCGAGATGCCGAGGGCCTTGAGCACGCTGGCCATCAGGTCCTGCGAGGTGTAGGGCTCGGTCAGCACCTCCTTGCCATCATCGCTCGTCTCGCCGACCACGACGCCCCGCTTGAAGCCGCCGCCTCCCACCACCACGCTCCAGCCCCGGGCCCAGTGGTCGCGGCCGGCCCCGCCGTTGATGTTCGGAGTGCGGCCGAATTCGCCCATCCAGATCACGACCGTGTCGTCGAGCAGGCCGCGGTCGGCGAGGTCGGCCACCAACGCACTCATCGCCTTGTCCATCTCGGGCAGCTTCTGGTCGGCCAGCGTGGGGAAGATGTTGGCGTGGTTGTCCCAGCCGCCGAGATCGACCTCGATGAAGGGCACGCCGAGTTCCACGAGCCGGCGAGCCATGAGGCAGCCCCGGCCGAAGCCGGTGTTGCCGTATCGCTCCCGAACCTCCGCCGGCTCGTCCTGCACCTTGAAGGACTTCATCTGCTCGCTGGTCATCAGCCGGACGGTCTTCTCGATCACCTTTGAATGATCCTCCGAAGCGCCCCCCCGTCGCTCGTTGATGAACCGCTGCTCGACCGTGGCCAACATCTCCAGCCGCTGGGCCAGCCGCGCGGGGTCGATCCCCATCTCGAGGTTCCGCACGTTGCCGTTGGAATCGACGGCGAAGGGCGCCCAGGTCATGCCCAGGAAGCCCGGGCCCTCGCTGCCGCCGCCGACCGAGACGAACGGCGGCACTTCGAGGTAGGGCACCTGCTCGGCGAGTTCGTGGGCGATCACCGCCCCGTAGCTCGGATGGGTGACGTTGGGATTGGGCACATAGCCGGTGTGCATGTAGTAGCGGCCCCGCATGTGATCCGCCTCGCGGGTGCTCATCGACCGCACGATCGCCATGTGGTGCATCTGCTGGGCCATCAGCGGCAGGTGCTCGCAGATCGCCACCCCGTCGGCGGAGGTCGAAATCTGCTTGAAGGGACCGCCGGTGGCGGCTCCCGGCTTGAGATCCCAAAGGTCGATCGTGCTCGGCCCGCCCCCCATCCAGAGCAGGATTGCCGACTTGTGACGCTTCCGAAGGTCGGGGGCGCTGGCGAAGATCGAGTTGGTGAACTCGGTCGCCGGGGCCGCCAGGGCAGCCGCGCCGGCCAGGTGGCTCAGGAAATGCCGCCGGGTCATCCAGGCGGGGATGCCGGGCACGCGGCCAGGGCCGAGTCCGAGATTCATGGCGTTTCTCCTGGGATTCCTCTCAACCTACCAGATACCCCTTGGGGTCACAGCGATCGGACTCCGCCCGATTCCACTGAATCCCTGAGATACCGCTGTTTGTCAGTTCACCGGCTCGGGGGCGGCAAAAGTCGCGTCGCGGACGAGGATACGTCCCCATGCTCCGCGAGCGTTCGCCGACCCCCTCGCCTTCCCGGTCTCGTGTGGCTCGCCGGCTCGGGGGCGGCACACGACGCACAAAAACCGTCAGTGATTGATGATGAATTCGTTGGAATTGAGCACGGCCCACCAGACGTCCTGCAGGGCGCCGACCACGTCTCCCTTGCGGGCGGCGAGCAGGGCGTTGGCGGTCTTGAGTTCGTTGGCCGAGGGCTTGCGGGCCAGGGCAGCCTGGTAGAGCGTCTCGATCTTCTGGGTCGGGCTCAGGCTGCTGGTGGCGATCCGGTCGAGAAAGCCCCCCTTCCCGGTGCTGGTGGCTTCCTTCACGAGGTCGCCATTGAACATCATCAGCACCTGAGGAATCGACCCGTTGAAGGTGGTCGCGTCGTCGCCCTCGTCGGTACCGAAGGCGATCACGAACTGCCCCAGCCAGCGGTCCTTCCGCTTGGCGGCATCCTCGCCCACCCGCGTCTCGTCGGCCTCGGTGGCGGTCAGCAGGGATTCGTAAAGCTGCTCGGCCGACATCTGCCGCAGGTAGAAGTGGGTGAACTTCGGCCGCTCGCCCAGCGACGGATCGTCGGCCTTGTTCTTCGCGGTCGCCTTGCTCGAGAGGGCGTAGGGACGTGAGAGCACAATCCAGCGGGCCAGCTCCTTGAGGTCGAGGCTCTGCTCGCGAAACGCGGCGGCGAGCCCTTCGAGCAGCTCGGGGTGCGATGGGGGATTGTGATCGCCGAGGTCGTCCACCGGGCGGGTGAAGCCGTAGCCGAGAAAGTGGCCCCACATCCGATTGACGATCGCGAGCGAAAAGTACGGGCTCGTCTTGATCAGCTTGGCCAGCTCCTGGCGGCGGTTGACGCCGTAGGGGGTGCCGTCGGCCATCGTGCCGGGCAGGTAGCCGCTCTGCGAGATCTCGGTGCCGTCGATGAAGACGGGATAGGCCACCTTCATCAGGCCGTTGCGGAGTTCGTAATAAAGCTCGGCCTCCTCCGGATTGCCCCCCTCGCCGGGAAAATCCTGATCGACCAGCTCGATCCACTGCACGTCGTCGGTGCCGCCCCGCCGCCGCAGCGCCGCCGTCTGCCGGAAGAAGGCGTTCATCTCCCAGAATTGATTCTGCTTCCCCTTGTTGAAGGGATGGTTGTGGCACTGGGTGCACTGCACCTGGAGCCCAAGGAACACCTGGGCGGTCTTCGCAGTGGCCTGCACGCCGTTGGCCACCCCCATCTCCACCATTTTTCCGCTGAGGAAGTTCGTGGCTCCGTTGAAGCCCTCCACGCCCCGCTTGTTGGTGTTCACGCCCGTCGCGGTGACGAGTTCCTCCATGAACCGATCGTAGGGATAGTTCCGCGAGAAGGCCCGCCGGAGATACTGCCGCATGCCAGGCCGGTTGACGTTTTCATTGGTGGCATCGCGGCCGATCAGGATCGTCGTCCAGACATCGGAAAAATTCCGGGCATACTCATCTTCGAACTCCTCGCCGAGCAACCGGGCCACGAGGTCGGCCTTCCGGGTCGGTGACGAATCGACGGTGAAGGCCTGCAGTTCGCCTACCGTGGGAACCCGCCCCACCAGATCGAGAAACACCCGGCGGCACCACTCCCCGGCAGTGGCCTCGGCCGAAGGCTCGAAGCCGGCGTCCTTCCAGCCGGCCGCGATCTGCTCGTTGATGAACCTGACCTGGGGGATGCCGTAGTGCTCAACCGCATCAGCCGCAGCGATCGGGCGAGACAGCCCAAGGCCGAGACCGCCCACGGCCAGCCAGACAACAGCCGATCGCCACCCTGCACTGTTCATGTGCCGCCTTCCGCTGATCGAGTCAGAATCCGGAGGATGACCCCAAGGGATCCCTGAATTCTACGCAGCGGCCGGAGCGATCGGCGAACGAGAAAAACCGGGGGGCTCTCGCCTCAGCCCCGGGCCGTCTCGAGCTGAGGCGATTGCGGCCGGGCAGCGGTCTCCCCGCCGACAAACTCGAGAATTGCCCGGGCACCGGCATCACCCAGCCGGGGCGTGGCCAGCTTCAGGATCCGGGTGTATCCGCCCGGACGGTCGGCAAACCGCGGAGCCACCACCTCGAACACGATCCGAGCCGCCTTCTTATCACCCAGGAGCTGCACCACCCGCCGCCGAGCCTTCACGGCCGGCGCCATCGCCTGGGCCCAGGCCTGCCACTGCGGACCCGTCCGCCATTCCTTCCAGGCCGCAGAGCCCCGCTCCGCCGAGGTCGCAAACTCCTCGGCGCGGGCCGAGGCAGCCAGGCCCCTGCGGGCGATCGTGATGCACCGCTCGACGAGCGGCCGCACTTCCTTCGCCTTCGGCAGGGTGGTGATGATCCGCCCCTTCACCTTGGCGGCCCCCGGCTCGCCCGGCTCGACCTCCTGCTCGGTGAGCATCAAGGCAGATGCGAGATTGCGAAGCAGCGCCCGCTGGTGAGAGGGGCTACGGCCGAGAATCCGGCCCTTGCGACGGTGACGCATGATTGTTGGTTCCTCGGTGGCGGGCCGCCGGCTCGGCAGCCCTGCGAATCAGATATCGGCGGCGGCGGCGGCCGCCTCCATGCCGAGCCGCAGGCCCAATTCCTGCAGCTTCTCTTCGATTTCTTGAAGGGTGGTCTCGCCGAAGTTCCGCACCTCGAGCAGTTCCTCCCGCGTGCGGGCCACAAGCTCCTTGATCGTGGCGATGCCCTCCTCGTGGAGGCAGTTCGCCGCCCGGCCGGAAAGCCGAAGGTCCGACACGAGCATTCCCAGACGGCTCTCGAGCGGCGCCTCGACGGCAAACAGGTCGGCCGCGGCCGGCAACGCGAGTTCGGGGCCGGGAGCCGTGTAGCCGACAAACGGATTGAGGTGCTTGCGGAGAATCTTGGCCGCCTCGACGAGCGCCATTTCGGGCGTCACCGTCCCGTCGGTCCAGATCTCGAGAGTCAGCTTGTCGTAGTTCGTCTTCTGACCGACTCGCGTCTCCTCCACCTCGTACTTCACCCGCGTGACCGGACTGTAGACGGCATCGAGGGGGATGATGCCGATTTCCTGCGACGCCTGGCTCTGCTCGCTGGCAGGCACATAGCCCCGGCCGTTTTCCACGACCATTTCCAGCTCGAACGGAACATCGTCGGTCAGGGTGGCGATCACGAGATCCTTGTTCACGACCTCGACCGCCTCGTCGGTCTGCACATCAGCGCCCGTGATCGGCCCCTTGGTGCTCTTCTCGATCCGGATCACCCGGGTCGAATCGCTGTGGTTCTTGACCACGAGGCTCTTGATCGCGAGCACGATGTCGGTGATGTCTTCCTGCACCCCCTTGATCGTCGTGAACTCATGCAGAGCCCCGGCCATCTTGATCTGGGTGACGGCGCTGCCTTCAAGGCTGGAGAGCAGCACCCTCCGGAGGCTGTTGCCCACGGTCGTGCCGAATCCCCGCTCAAAAGGCTCCGCAGTGAACTTGCCGTAGGTGCCCGTCAGCGTGGCCGGGTCGGCCACGACGGATCCGGGAAGCTCCAGACCGCGCCAGCGAATATGCATGCGTTGCTCCTTGAATGAATCACTTGGAACAGAGTTCGATGATCAGGTTTGCCTGGACGGGAATCGACACGTCGTCTGCCCCGGGCAGCCGATCGACCCGCGCCTCGGGAATCGCCCCTTCCACCCGCGAAAGGAAGTCAGGCACGTCGCGACGAAAATCAGCCAGGGCCCCGTGGACAAGCTGCAGGCTCTTCGCCCGGTTCTTGACCCGAACGAGGTCCCCTGCCTTCACAAGGTAGCTCGGGATGTCGAGCCGCCGGCCGTTGACCGTGATGTGGCCGTGCATCACCATCTGCCGGGCGGCCGCCCGCGACGGGGCGAAGCCGAGCCGGTGCACGACGTTGTCGAGCCGCCGCTCGAGCAGGGTCATCAGCGTCTCGCCGGTGTTGCCCTTGCCCCGCTCGGCACGGGAGAAGTAGGTGCGAAACTGCCGCTCCAGCACCCCGTAATAATGCTTGACCTTCTGCTTCTCTCGCAGCCGGAGCCCGTAGTCGGTGGGCTTGGGCCGCCGCTTCTGCACCACGCCGGGCGGTGTCGACCGCCGCTCGAAGGCGCACTTCGGCGAATCGCAGCGACTCCCCTTCAAAAACAGCTTCAGGCCGTCACGGCGGCAGAGTCGGCAAACAGGTCCTGTGATGCGTCCCATGAATCAATCCAGAAAGAAAGAATGGCAAACCAGAGTCGTAAAATCGGGTCCAAGCCGGCGAACCGTCACACCCGCCGCTTCTTGGGCGGGCGGCAGCCGTTGTGGGGCAGCGGAGTGATGTCTTCGATGCTGCGAACGTTCATGCCGGCGGCCTGCAGGGCGGTGATCGCACTCTCCCGCCCGCTTCCCGGCCCCTTGACCCGCACCTCAAGATCCTTCACGCCGAACTTGGCGGCCTTTTCCGCAGCCTGCTGAGCCGCCATCTGGCCGGCGAAGGGCGTGCCCTTGCGACTGCCCTTGAAACCACAGGTGCCCCCGCTCGCCCAGCAGAGGGTGTCGCCGCGGGCATCGGTGATCGTGACGGTGGTGTTGTTGAAGCTCGCCACGATGTAGGCGATACCCGACGACACGTTCTTCTTTTTGGTCTTCGCTGCCTTCGACATGCTGAACAGTCCTGACGAACCCGATGATGGTGAGTGATGAGTGATTGCGACCGGTGCGAACGACGCCTGCGGCCGTCGAAACGGCCCGGCGACGCTTACTTCAGATCCTTGACGCCCTTCTTGCCGGCGACCGTCTTCTTCGGCCCCTTGCGGGTGCGGGCGTTGGTGCGGGTCCGCTGCCCACGCACGGGCAGGCCCCGCCGATGACGGATGCCCCGATAGGAGGCGATGTCCTTGAGCCGGGAGATGTCCTGCGCCACCTGACGTCGCAGTTGCCCCTCGACCACATAGTCTTTGTCGAGCAGGGCGGCCAGCCGGGCAAGCTCGTCTTCGTGGAGATCCCGAGCCTGAGCGAGCGGATTCACCCCCGCCTTGTGGCAGAGTTCCCGGGCCACCCGCGGCCCGACACCGTAGAGATACTGCAACGAATAGATCGTCTTCTTCTCCGACGGGATATCGACACCCATCAAACGCGGCATGGCTGGGATTCCGAACGACCAAAAGGCAAAAAAACGAACCGGGAGGCAGACGCCCGCCTCCAGCTCTCCGGCGCAACCGACTCGATCAGCCCTGCCGCTGCTTGTGGCGGGGATCGGCACAAACCACGAACACCACGCCCCGCCGCTTGACGATCTTGCACTTGTCGCACATGCGACGCACGCTCGCGCGAACCTTCATGACGGCAGTCGGGCCTTGGGGTGGGCCGCTCCAGGGGGACCAATGAGGGGCAAATTAGGAGAGTCCAGAATCATAGGTCGCACGATAGGCGGTCCGCAAGGGGGTGGCTTGAAATCCCGTCACAAATCGGGTTCGCCGCCGCCATCCAAACCGACCTGACCGCTCGCCCCGGCTCAGGAAGCCCCCACGGCAGGGGCTGCCGGAGCCAGCTCTTCCCCGCTGGCCGGGGGGGCCGTGAGCACCACCGGGCCGCCTTCCGTGATGGCCACGGTGTGCTCGAAGTGGGCACTGAACCGGCCGTCGATCGTGGATTGCGTCCAGTGGTCGTCGAGGGGCCGCACCTTCTTGGAGCCCATGTTCACCATCGGCTCCACCGCGATCACGAGGCCGGGCTCGAGTTCGAAATCGTGGTTTCGGCGGAAGGCCGGGGTGCAGAAATTCGGCACCTGGGGATCCTCGTGCATCGTGCGGCCGATGCCGTGGCCGACGAAGTTTTCGACCACCGAAAACCCATGGTCCCGCACATACTTCGCCATCTCGGTGGCCACGTCGCTCCAGCGATTCCGCACGGCCATCAGTTCGATCGCGAGGGCGAGCACGCCCGACGTGCAATCGAGGAGCTTCTGGACGTCGGCCGACACCTCACCAACCGGATGGGTGTAGGCCGAATCGCCACACCAGCCGCCCAGGCTGCAGCCGGTGTCGATGCTGATGATGTCGCCCGAACGCAACACTCGCCCCCCGGGGATCCCGTGCACCACTTCGTCGTTGACGGAGATGCAGCAGACGGCAGGAAACGGCACCTTGCCGGGCACGCCCTTGAACAGCGGGATCGCCCCCTGCTCGACGAAGTAGGCCTCCACGGCCGCGTCGATTTCCCCGGTGGTCACGCCGGGCCTGACCAGCGGCCGGGCCACCTGATGGGCTGCCCAGACCACGAGCCCCGACTTCCGCATCAGGGCGATTTCACGAGCAGAACGCAGATTGACCACGAGACGCGACACCCCGAAAAGACGAACGGCAGGCTACCGGCCCGACACCAGCCGCAGGATTATACCGGTCGAGCCGTCGGCTGCACGGCGGAAAGGCCGGGATCAGCGGGCGGCCTGCCTGAATCGGCCTACGGCGGTCCGCACGCGGGCGAAGATCTCATCGGCCGAGCCCAGCCCGTCGATCGACGCGAGCTTGCCCTGCTTGCCGTAGTAGTCGAGCAGCGGCGCGGTCTGGATCTCGAAGCTTGTGATCCGCTTGGCGAAGATCGCGGGATCGTCGTCGGCCCGCTGGCGGGCCAGCATCCGCTTGACGAGTTCGTCCCGTGGCACGGCCAGTTCAATCACCCCATCGACGCTCATCGCCCGCCGTTCGAGCAGGTCGTCGAGGATCTCGGCCTGGTGGATCGTCCGCGGGAATCCGTCGAGCAGACATCCCTCCCGGCAATCGGGCTGGGAGAGCCGCCGCCCGACCATCCCGAGGATCAGCGGATCGGGCACGAGCTGGCCCCGCTCCATGAACTCGGCCGCCTCGCGGCCCGCCGGCGTTCCCGCCCGTACCTCGGCCCTCAGCATCTCGCCCGTGGAGAGATGAGGCACCTGGAGCAGTTCCACCAGCCGCTGGCACTGCGTTCCTTTCCCGGC
This sequence comes from Planctomycetota bacterium, assembly GCA_046047895.1. Classification (GTDB taxonomy): domain Bacteria; phylum Planctomycetota; class Planctomycetia; order Pirellulales; family UBA1268; genus QWPN01. The sequence goes on from JBJOHE010000176.1 coordinate 11,728, forward strand.
CCCTGGCGGCCCGATGAGGATGATCCGCATGACGGCATGCCCCGCTCGCTCAACCACTCGCACCGGTTCCGCCAGGCAGGGCCTGGCAGGGCGGCCACCGGCCTGCGAAAGACCGGGCCTTCACGGCCTCAGTTTCGCTCCAGCAATCCGCTGTAATTCCGCATCACGAGGTGGCTGTCGATCTTTTGCACAAGGTCAAACACCACGCTCACCGCAATCAGCAGCCCGGTGCCTCCGTAGAAGCTCGCCGCCTGGTAGGGAATTCCAAGGGCCCCGGCCACGACGGTGGGGATCACCGCGACGAGGGCGAGAAAGCCGGCCCCCACGTAGGTGATTCGCTCCATCACCCGCTCCAGATAATCGGCCGTCCGCTTGCCCGGCCGGTAGCCGGGGATGAAGGCGCCGAAGTTCTTGAGGTTGTCGGCCATCTCCTTCGGATTGAAGGTGATCGCCGTCCAGAAGTAGCAGAAGAAGTAGATCAGAGCGATGTAGCAGACGTTGTAGAGATACGACTGACCGCGGGTGAACGACTCGTAGAGGCCGAGCAACACGCCGTTCTCAGGAAACGCCCGGCTGAGATACTGAAATAGGAACTGGGGAAACAGCAGCAGTGAACTGGCGAAGATGATCGGCATCACGCCGGCCTGATTGACCCGCAGGGGCAGATACTGCCGGGTGCCACCGTACACCCGGCGACCCCGCACGTGCTTGGCGCTCTGGGTGGGGATCCGCCGCTGGCCCTGGGTCATGAACACCACGCCCGCCACCACGCCAATGAACAGCGCGACGAGCACCGGGATCATTTCGACGCCAAGCTTGCCCGTGCCCGCACCGCCGCCGACCTCCCAGGAGGTGCTGCCGGCGAGTTCGAGCAGGGCGCCCGGCATCCCGGCGAGAATGCCCGCCATGATCAACAGGCTGATCCCGTTGCCGATCCCAAACTCATCGATCTGCTCGCCCAGCCACATCAGGAAGATCGTGCCGGCCGTCATCGTCATCACAGCCACGAACTGCCAGACCAGCGGTAGCCGCCCGTCGACCAGGAATCCCTCTTGGATCAACGACTGATCGCGACCCGGGGCCGCCAGAAACGCCACATAGGCCCAGCTCTGCACCAGGCAGATGACGACCGTGGCGTAGCGGGTGTATTCGTTGATCTTCTTCCGGCCGGCCTCGCCCTCCTTTTGCAGCCGCTCGAGCGGCGGCCAGACGGTGCCCAGCAGCTGGAAGATGATCGAAGCCGAGATGTAGGGCATGATGCCCAGGCCGAAGATCGTGGCCTGGGACAGCTGGCTGGCCGAAAACACGGCCACCGTGCGGAGCAGTTCGCCCACACCGCCAGCCTGTTTGGCGAACGCGGTCATCGCCTCGGAGTCGATGATCGGCAGAGGCACCTGCCAGCCGACTCGATAGATCGCCAATAACCCGAGCGTCAGCAGAATCTTCTGCCGCAGTTCGGGAATGGTGAAAATGACGCGGATCTTTTCCAGCACGGCGTGAACTCCTCGGGGCGAGCGGCCTCAGGGCCGCAGAGCCTACCCGTTGACCGGCTTTTTCCGCGACGCCTTTCCGATCTTCCGCTCCAGCGGAGCCGGGCCCGGCAGCTCGGTCACGGAACCGCCCGCCGCCAGGATCTTGGCCTTGGCCTGGGCACTGAAATGGTGCGCGGAGACCTTGAGCGGCTTGGTGATCTCGCCGTTGCCCAGGATCTTCAGCTCCTGCCAGATTCCCTTCGCCAGGCCCGACTCCCTGAGCGAATCCGGGGTCACCTCGCTGCCGGCATCGCAGACGGCATCGAGGGCTGCCACGTTGAGGCTCTTCACGATCCGGCCATGAGCGTTGTGGAAACCACGCTTGGGAATCCGCCGAATGAGCGGCAGACGTCCGCCTTCGAAGATCCCGGGGGCCGACCAGCCGGCCAGCTGACCCTGCCCCTTGTTACCCCGGCCGGCGGTGCGGCCACGGCCGGAGCCCGGACCGCGGCCGACGCGGAGCCGCTTGCGGTTCTTGTGAATGCCCTTGTTGACGCCGTCGAGTTGCATGGCTTGGAATCCGTCGCTGCGTTGAATCGGAGTGGGAAAGTCTGGCTGAAAGTGGATCAGGAAAGGCTCACGCCCCGCAGCCGCTCGACCTCGGCCCTCGTCCGGAGCTGCTTGAGCCCGTCGAGGGCCGCCTTGACGAGGTTGACCGGATTGGTGGAGCCGTGCGCCTTGGTGAGCACGTCGTGGATGCCGGCCGACTCGCACACGGCCCGGACGGCGGCCCCGGCGATGATCCCGGTGCCCGGCCCGGCCGGCAGCAGCACGACCTTCGCCGTTTCGTATCGGCCTTCGACCCGATGGGGAATCGTGCCCGCCTCGACCGGAACCTCGATCAGGTTTTTCATTCCGTCCTTGATCGCCTTCTCCACCGCCGGCGGCACCTCGTTGGCCTTGGCATAGCCGCAGCCGACCTTGCCCCGGCCGTTACCGACCACGACCAGGCCGGCGAAGCTAAACCGCCGGCCGCCCTTGACCACGGTGGCGCACCGCCGCACCTTGACGACTTTTTCAACGAACTCGCCGGTTCGTGATTCTTTGCCGGTGGACACGCGTGTCGTTCTCCCTCGTGAGTGAGTTGGGGTCGTGTGTGGAGTCAGAATTCGAGGCCGGCCGCCCGAGCGGCATCGGCAAGCGCCGCCACCCGGCCGTGATACTTGAAGCTGCCGCGGTCAAAGCAGACCTTGGTGATGCCGGCTGCCTTGGCCCGCTCGGCCACGGCCCGACCGATCGCCTCGGCGGCCTGCTTGTTTCCCCCGAAGCCGACGGCCTCGCGGATCTGCCGATCCATCGAACTGGCCGAGGCAAGCGTCTTGCCCGAGGCGTCGTCGATGATCTGGGCATAGATGTGCTTGTGGGTGCGGAACACCGACAGCCGCGGCCGCTCCGCCGAGCCCCGAAGGGGCTTGCGAACGCGGAACCGCCGCCGGAGTCGCTGCCTGAAGATCGTGCGGGCGTGGTCCATGTTGTTCCGTCCGAAAAACCTGCGTGAAATGAATGCTGATCAAGGGCGGCTGCCGCCCGGGGCCGCTCCGGCTACTTGGTGACCGCCTTACCGGCCTTCCGGCGGACCTGCTCGTTTTCGTAGCGAATTCCCTTGCCCTTGTAGGGCTCGGGCTTCCGCAGGGCCCGCACCTCGGCCGCGAACTGGCCCACGGCCTGCTTGTCGATGCCCTTGATCGAGACGTGGGTCTGGTCGGGGCAGGTGACGGTCAGGCCCTTGGGAATTGGCACATGCAGTTCGTTGGCAAAACCCACCCGCAACTGCAGAACGTCTTTTTGGATTGCGGCGAGGTAGCCCACGCCCACGATCTCCAGCCGCTTCTCGTAGCCCTTCGAGACGCCCTCGACCATGTTGGCTGCGAGCGCCCTGGTCAGGCCGTGGACCGATCGGGCGACCCGGTCGTCGCCGCTGCGGGTGACCACGATCTGAGAGCCGGGCTCATCGACCGCGACGGTCACGGCCGGATGGATGGGCTGCTCGAGCTTGCCGAGCGGGCCCTCCACCACGAGCGCACCCTTGGCCACCGAGGCCTTCACGCCCTTGGGCAGGGGAACTGGATTTTTTCCGATACGGGACATCGCGTCTGACCTTTCGCTCCTACCACAATTCGCAGAGCACTTCGCCGCCGAGTTTCTTCTGCCGGGCCTCTCGATCGCTCACCACGCCGCTCGACGTGGAGAGAATCGAGATGCCCAGCCCGCCGAGCACCGGCCGAAGCCGGGCCGAACGGCTGTAGACCCGCCGGCCAGGCGAACTGACCCGCCGGATGTGGCGGATCAGCCGTTCGCCGTTGGGGCCATATTTCAGCTCCAGCTGCAGCTGGGGAACGGGGGCCGCTTCGACCTCCCGCCAATCCCAGATGAAACCTTCGCGCTTGAGCACTTCCGCCAACCCGCGCTTCACCTTCGAGGTGGGAATCTCGACGGTGGCGCGTTCCACCCGCACCGCATTGCGGATCCGGGTGAGCATGTCGGCGATGGGGTCGGTCATCATGTCAGCAGAGCCCTCTTCTCATGATCCAGGGTTTACCAGCTCGCCTTCTTCACACCGGGAATGCAGCCTTGATCCGCCAGCTTTCGGAAGCAGATCCGGCAGGTGCCAAACTTGCGGTACACGGCCCGCGGCCGGCCGCAGAGCATGCACCGTCGGACGAGCCGCGTGGAAAACTTCGGGGGCCGCTTGGCGGCCGCGATTTTGGATTTGCTTGCCATGGATCCGTTGGTGTCGAGCCTGGTTGTCGGTTCTGTCCTGGGAATCCGCCGCTACGCCGCGGCGTCGCCCTCGCCTTCCTTCTTGAGCGGCAGCCCCATCGCCACGAGAAACTCCCGGGCGTCCTCGTCGGACACGGCGGAAGTGACGAAGGTGATGTTCATGCCCTGGGGCCGCGTGTACCGGTCGGGGTTGATCTCCGGGAACACCATCTGCTCCGACAGGCCCAGGCTGTAATTGCCATTGCCGTCGAACGCGTCTGACTTGAGGCCGCGGAAGTCGCGAACCCGGGGGAGAGCCACCGCCACCAGCCGGTCGAAGAACTCGTACATCCGGTTGCCCCGGAGGGTCACTTTGCAGCCGATCGGAAGATTCTCCCGCAGCTTGAAGCCCGAGACCGCAGCCTTCGACAGCGTCGCGATCGGCTTCTGGCCGGTCACCTGCGCCAGGGCCCCGATCGCCTCGTCGAGAAACTTCTTCTCCGTCACCGCCACGCCCACACCCATGCTCACCACGATCTTTTGCAGCTTGGGGATCGCATGGGGATTGGACTTTCCGAGAGTCTTCTCCAGGTGCGGGCGCACCGTGGTCAGGTAATGCTCCAGCATCCGCGGGGTGCCCGCAGGCTCGACCGCGGCGGTGGATACTGCCTTGCTCTTCTTGGCCATCTGAACCGATTCCTCGACTGAAGGTCTGTTGTGTTCTCGTACCTGGTGACTCAGCCGCCCGTGGCCTTGGCCCGCGGACGACGCACCGTGCCCTGCTCGGCCCCGCAGGCCCGACAGAACCGCACCTTGCCGCCGTCCGCCGAGAGCCGGGCGCCGAGCCGCGTCGCCTTGCCGCAGGCGGAGCAGACCAGGAGCACGTTCGACGCGTCGATCGGCATCTCCTTGCTCAGCCGCCCGCCCTGGGGATTCTTCTGACTGCGGCGGATGTGCCGGTAGACCCGGTTCACGCCCTCCACTACCAGCTTGGCACCCCGGCCGCCCTTGTCGCCGGCCGCAGCCGGACGCACGGAAAGCACCTTGGCCCGCGTACCCCGCTCGTTGCCCGTTTGCACCTCGACCAGATCGCCTGTCTTGATCAGCATCACACCACCTCGCTCGCCAGGCTGACGATCTTCATGAAGTTGCGATCGCGGAGCTCACGCGCCACGGCGCCGAAGATTCGGGTGCCCTTGGGATTCTTGTCGTTGTCAATGATCACGCAGGCGTTCGAGTCAAACCGCACGTAGCTGCCGTCTTCCCGCCGGGAAGGCTTCTTGCATCGCACGATCACCGCCTTGACGACGGCCTTCTTCTTGACGTCGCTGCCCGGAATCACGCTCTTGACGCTGCAGACGATGATGTCGCCGAGCCCGGCGGTCCGCTTCCGGCTTCCGCCGAGCACCTTGAAGCACATCACTTCCTTGGCGCCGGTATTGTCCGCGACATTGAGCCGCGTTTGCATCTGGATCATGTTGCCTGCCCTTCCGAGACCTCATCCGATCCGGAACCATGTTCGACGCCGGTGGCCGCAGCCGCCTCGGCCCGCGCCGCGGTCTCCCGCAACTGCGTCGCCCGGGCCCCGCTGCGGAGCGACGCCACGTCGACCGCGGTGCTCTTGGCCACCACCCGCACGAGTTCCCACCGCTTGGTCCGGCTCCGGGGCCGGCATTCGATGATCTCGACGAGGTCGCCGGGACCCGACTCCTCGTTTTCGTCGTGCACGTGGCAGACCGTTCGGCTATGAAGGATCCGGCCATACTTCGGATGGCGGACGACCCGGGGAATCTCCACCCGCCGCGTCTTGCTCGCCGCGGCGCTGGTGACCGTTCCGGTTTCAACTCGTTTCGGCATCGTGAATCGTTCCTGTCTCGGTGGCTCTCGTGCGTGGTGGTCTCGAGCGGATCAGGCCTGGGCGGCCGGCTGGGCCGGCACGAGGCTGCCCCGCTGATGAAGGATCGTCTGGCAACGGGCGATGGTCCGCCGCAGCTTCTTGATCTGCGAGGGCGCAGCGAGCTTCTCCGTCTGGGCCTGGATCTTTAGGCGAAACAGCGATTCCGCCGCGTCTTTCCAGACGAGGCGGATCTGCTCGTCGCCCATCTCCCTGAGTTCACTCACCTTGGTCATGTCATTCGCTCCGCCGCTCGGCTTTCAGTTCGCTCAATCTCGATTTCGTTGTTCACATCACCCGCCGCTTCACGAACCTCACCCGGATCGGCATCTTGTGGGCGAGCCGGGCGAGGCAGATTCGGGCTGCCTCTTCCGTCACACCGCCGATTTCATAGAGGACCATGCCCGGCTTCACGACCGCCGCCCAGTAGTCGGGCTCGCCCTTGCCTTTGCCCATTCGGGTTTCCAGCGGGATCGAGGTGACCGACTTGTGGGGGAACGCGCGAACATAGAGCCGTCCTTCCGTGCGCAGATACTGCTGCGCCGCGATCCGGCCGGCCTCGATGGTCGCCGCGGGAAGCCATCCCGGCTGCTCGGCCTGGAGGCCGAAATCGCCGAAGACAACGCGATTCCCCCGGGAGGCGTCACCTCTTATACGACCTCTTTGGCTTTTTCGGTGCTTGACCCTCTTGGGCATCAGCGCCATCGCCATCCTCCTCGTACATGCCTTGGTTGACCCACACTTGAATCCCGATGTTGCCCTGCGCGGTGGGAGCCTCGCAGAAGCCGTAGTCGATCTTGGCCCGGAGCGTGGACAGCGGCATCGAGCCGGCGATCGCCTTCTCGCACCGCGACATCTCGGCCCCACCCAGCCGGCCCGCCAGCTGGATCTTCACACCCTTCGCACCGGCGTCCATCGTCGTGTCGAGCGACCGCTTGAGCGTGCGGCGGAAGGCCGCCCGCTTCGTGAGCTGGTCGGCAATGTCTTCCGCCACGAGCTGGGCCTGGATCTCCGGCCGCGACACCTCCTCGACCTTGAGGTTCACCTTCCGGCCGAGCAGATCCTGCAGTTCATCCTGAAGCCGGTCGACCTCCTGCCCCTTGCGGCCGATGATCACGCCCGGCCGAGCACAATGAAGAATCACCTTGACCTCGTCACGGGTCCGCTCGATTTCCACCTTGGAGATCGCGGCGGAGCGGTACTTCGTCTTCAGGAACTTCCGAACCTTGACGTCCTCGAGAAGGAGATCCTTGAACTCCTTCTTGGCGGCGTACCAACGGCTCTTCCACGGCTCGGTGACGCCCGTGCGAAACCCCGTGGGATGAACTTTTTGACCCATGTGTTCGTGCCCTCACTCCGCCCCGCCGTCACCCGCCATGGCGGCGGGCGCGTCGAGAGCGACCTTGATGTGCGACATCCGCCGCTTGATTCCGAACGCCATGCCGCGAGCCCGCGGCCGAATCCGCTTGAACATCGGCCCGGGATCGATCCGGGCGTCCACCACCACAAGATCGTCGATCCCGGCGGCCTGCTGATTCTCGGCGTTGCCCAGGGCGCTCTTGATCACCTTCTCCAGCATTCGAGCACCACGATGGGGCTGAAAACGGAGGATGTCGAGCGCCTCGTCGGCAAACTTGCCGCGAACGAGGTCGGCCAGCGCCCGCACCTTGCGGGGACTGATCCGGGCGTATTGATGAGAGGCTTTGTAGGCCATGTCTTCCTCCGGCTCTGCGGCCGTCAACCCTTGCCCTTGCCACCGTGCCCGCGGAACGTCCGCGACGGCGAAAACTCGCCCAGCTTGTGGCCCACCATGTCTTCGGTGACGAACACCTTGAGGTGCTGCTTCCCGTTGTGAACCATGAAGGTCAGCCCGATAAACTCCGGCACGATGGTGCAGGCCCGCGACCAGGTCTTGATCGGATCCCGCTTGCCGCTGGCGAGCTGCGCCTCGACCTTTTCAAACACGCGGGGGTCCACATAGGGCCCCTTCTTCGCACTGCGTCCCATGGATTACCTCAGCTTCAGTTGGCCGTAGCGGCGGCTCTTCCGCCGGCGCACGATCGAGGCGCCGGAGGGCTTGCGGGGCTTGCGGGTGCTGCCACCCTTGGCACTCTTCCCGGTGGGGCTGACCGGATGACGACCACCCTTGGTCCGGCCCTCACCACCACCGTGGGGATGATCGATCGGGTTCATCGCCGTGCCACGAACGTGCGGACGAACGCCGAGCCAGCGAGACCGGCCGGCCTTGCCCAGCCGCACCTTCATGTGCTCGGAATTGCCGATCGCACCCACCGTGGCCCGGCAGGCCGCCGGCACCCGGCGAATCTCACCGGAAGGCAGCGTCAGCTGGGCCCAGCCCGCCTCGCGGGCCACGAGCACGGCGGCCGACCCGGCCGAACGGCACATCCGCCCACCGCGGCCCGGCTGAAGTTCGACGTTGTGAACCTGGAGACCCAGCGGAATCGCGGACAGCGGCAGGCAGTTTCCCACCTCGGGCGGAGCCGCCTCACCGCTTTGCACACTGCGGCCAACCGCCAGCCCTTCCGGTGCGAGAATGAACCGCTTCTCACCGTCGGCATAGTGAACGAGCGCCACGCGGCAGGTGCGATTCGGATCGTACTGGATCGAGTGAACCTTACCGGGCACTCCGTCCTTGTTCCGCCGGAAGTCGATCAGTCGATAATGCTGCTTGTGGCCGCCGCCACGGTGCCGCGCGGTGATCTTCCCCTGATTGTTCCGACCGCCGGTCTTGTGCTTGCGAACCCGCAGCCCCTTCGGCGCGTCGGCCCCGGGAGTGAGTTCGGCAAAGTCGGAGACGCTCGCGTTCCGGCGACCGGCGCTGGTCGGCTTGTAGATTCGGATTCCCATGGCAGTGACTCGTGCTCGCTATCCGGCGGCGGCTCCCGCCGGCAAAAACTAGAACAGGTTGATTTTGAAATCCGGCTTGAGGGTGACGACCGCCTTCTTCCAAGGCTTGGTCACGGTCTGACGGGTGCGGCCCCGCCGCACCTTGCCCAGCCGGTTTTGCACGGCGACCTTCTCGACCTTCACGGCAAACAGTTCTTCGACCGCCCGCCGAATGTCGGCCTTCGTGGCGGCCGTGGCCACCTCGAAGGAGTAGGCGTTGTGGCGATTCGCCCGGTGCATGCCCTTCTCGGTCACGAGCGGCCGCACGATGACATGCTGCGGAGCGAGCCTGGGCGTGAGCGCCGGTGGCGGGGGAACAGGACCAGCCATGGGTTATGTCGCCTCCTTTTTCGCCGCAGCCTTACCGCGGCCAGCAGGACGAGCCGCCGAACGCTTCACCGGCTTCCGCTCGCCGGCCGCCTTGGCCGCCTCCCGAAACGCGTCGAGCGCCGCCCGGGTCATCACGATCGATCGGGGACGGAGAATCGTCCAGGCATTGAGATCAGCCACGGGCGAAACCGACACACCATCAATATTGCGGGCACTCTTCCAGACATTCGGGCAGTGCTTCTCCGGGGAGACGAGCACCGTCGCCTCACCCACCCCGAGCGCCCGGAGCATGCCGGCCACGACCGAGGTCTTCGGCGCCTCGACGGCAATCGACTCGACCAGCTTCACTTCGTCGTCGGCAATCCGAGCGGCCAGGGCCATCCGGGCCGCGGTCTGCAGCGCCTTCCGCGGCATCCGCCAGCCGAAGTCGCGAGGCCGCTTGGCAAAGATATGACCGCCGCCCCGCCGCGTGCCGCTCCGCCGCCCGCCAGCACGGGCATTGCCCGTGCCCTTCTGCCGATAGAGCTTCTTGGTGGAGCCGGCGACTTCGCCGCGGGTCTTGGTCTTCTGCGTGCCCTGCCGGGCATTGGCCTGATACATGACGACAGCGTCATGCAGCAACTGGCGGCTGACCCGCGGAGCGAGTTCGGCCGGATCGATCTCATAGGAGCCGACCTGCTTGCCGGCCATGTCGTAGACGGCGAGATTCACTTGGCACCCTTCTTCTTCGAGGCCGGCGCCCCGGCGGCGGCGACCCTCTTGAGCTTGTTGGTCCGCAGCACGGTCACATACGAGCCCACCGGCCCGGGAACCGCCCCGCGAACGAGGAGGAGATTCTGGTCCTTGTCCACCCGCACGAGCTTGACATTCCGCATGGTCGACCGCTCGTTGCCGTAGCGACCAGCCATCCGCTTGCCCTTGAACACGCGGGCCGGGGAGGTGTTTTGGCCAGTGCCACCCTGGTGACGATGCACCTTTTTGACGCCGTGGCTGGCCCGCTGACCCTTGAAGCCGTGCCGCTTCATCACGCCGGCCGTGCCCCGCCCCTTGGTGGTGCCGGTGACATCGACGAAGTCGACGCCCTCAAAGACCTCGACGGTGAGCACCTGCCCAACCTCGGCCCCGTCGTACACACCCCGCAACTCACGAACGAACCGCTGGGGCTCGCAGCCAGCCTTCGGCAGTGACGCGACACCCGCCTCAACACGCCGCTTGGCCCGCCGACCATCCAGACTCGCAACCTGCCCCCGCACCGACCGGCTAGCCAAACGCCGCGGCTTGTCAGCAAAGCCGATCTGCACCGCCGCATAGCCATCCCGCTCGGGCGTGCGAACGCAGGTCACGGGACAGGGACCAGCTTCGATCACGGTCACCGGCACAACGGCGCCCGACTCGGCGTCGAAGATTTGGGTCATGCCGACCTTGCGGCCCAGGAGACCAGGGCGACCAGGCTTGTCGGCGGCAGGCTTCGAGGATGTGGGCATGGCTCTCGTTGTGGCGAACGCCACCGACAAAGGCCTCCGTCACAGGCATCCGCCCGCGACACAAGCCCGATTCTCACGCTCGAAGCCGTCGGCTGCGGGAGCGTTCAGACCACGGCAGCCATCACTGGCCGCCGGACCGAACCTTACCCACAACGCCTTCCAAGCATGCGGTTGTCGATGCTCCGCTGTGTTGGTGTCCTACGTCTTTCCCGTTCACCCCCGCGCGGTCACGACCGCGACGAGGCCTTGATCTTGATGTCCACGCCAGCCGGAAGGCTCAGTTTGTTGAGCGCCTCGATGGTCTTGGCCGTGGCCTGAATGATGTCGATCACCCGCTTGTGGGTGCGAATTTCGTATTGCTGGCGGGCCTTCTTGTCGATGTGGGGGCTCGACAGCACCGTGTACCGCTCGACCCGGGTCGGCAGCGGAATCGGGCCATGAACCTCCGAATTGGTCCGCTTGGCCGTGTCCACAATCTCTGCCGCACTCTGATCGAGGACGGAGTGGTCGTAGGCTTCCATTCGGATGCGAATCAATTCCTGTGTCGGACCGGCCACGGCGCAAACTCCAAACGATCGACTGCGGGTCGCTGTAACCCCGGCCAGCCGCACCGCCCTCAAGAGCAGGAACTGAACCGCTCGGCGGCTTCCGTCGGCAGCCATGCCGACGGGCCCGAAACCGCCCTTTCAGCGATGAGAAAGGGCCGTCCTGCGGGGCACTCAGCCTTCCGGAGGAAGGCGATCGCGGCCGCAGCCGAGCCACAGAATCTACGGCGGCCCCTTGAGCTTGTCAACAACCCACAAAACAAGGCCCAACAAGCGAGGATACGCCCCCATACTCCGCGAGCGTTCGCCGCCTCCCACAGGCTAGGAGTCGATCGGAGTGGCCCGGCTCGGGAGGCGGCAAAAGTCGCGTCGCGGGCGAGGATACGCCCCCATACTCCGCGAGCGTTCGCCGCCTCCCACAGGCTGGGAGTCGATCGGAGTGGTCCGGCTCGGGAGGCGGCAAAAGTCGCGTCGCGGGCGAGGATACGCCCCCATGCTCCGCGAGCGTTCGCCGCCTCCCGAGCCTCCCTAAGCACGCGGCATGCCGCGCGGCTTCGGCAACGGCTTCAGACGAACGCGTCGGCGGTTTCGGCGGGGGCCGGGCCGTATTTGAGGGGGGCCATCGTGAAACTGGCCCGCCCCTGGCTGACGCTGCGGACGGCGGCGGAATAGCCGAACATGCTCGCGAGCGGCGCCTCGGCGGTGAGGACGGTCGCGCCGCCGCGGATCTCGGTGGCCGTGATGATCGCCCGCCGCTGCTGGAGGTCGTTGATGACGTCGCCGAGGTGCTCCTCGGGCACGGTCACCTCGACCTTCATCACCGGCTCGAGGAGCACCGTCCCGGCCTTCTGAAGCAGGTTTTCGATCGCGTCGGCCGCGGCGATTCGGACGGCGACGTCCCCCGGCGGTGGCTCGGGAATCGGGCTCTCGAGCACCACGATCCTCACACCCCAGAGCGGGCAGCCCTTGAGCCCGCCCCGTTCGGCGCTTTCCCGCACCGCTTCGGTCATCGTGGCCGCCAGGGCGGCGAGCGACTCGGCCTCCGGAAACCAGCCCTGCTCCACGGTCACCGGTGCCTGCCCGCCCGTAGGCTCCCCGCGGATGGTCACCGTGGCCACCAGCGTCTGCCCAGCCACCTGACGGTTGGCCTCGCCGCTGACCGTGGCGGCCCCGCCGAGCGTCTCCTTGTAGCTCACCCGCGGCTTGTGCACCCGGCATTTCAGGTTGAAATCACGCTGTAGCCGGTGGCGGATCACCTCCAGGTGGAGTTCGCCCATGCCGGAAATCAGCGTCTGGCCCGTCTCCTCGCTTTCCACCGCCCGAAAGGTCGGGTCCTGCCGCTTCATCATCTCGAGCACGTCGGCGAGCTTCTTTCGCTCCAGGCTCGTGTCGGGCTCGATCGCCATCGAGATGACCGTTTCGGGAAACCGGATCGTCTCGAGCACGATCGGGGCGGCCGCGTCGCAGAGGGTGTCGCCGGTGATGCTCGCCCGCGGTCCGATCACCCCCACGATGTCGCCCGCCTCGGCCTCGGCCACCTGCTCCCGCCGGTCGGCCTGCACATGCCAGAGCTGGGCGATGTTTTCCTTCTTCTGCCGAAGCGGATTCCAGGCCCGGCTGCCCGCCTTGAGCACTCCGGAATAGACCCGCACAAAGGCCAAATCGCCATGTTTCTCGGCAAGAATCTTGAATACGAGCCCGCAGAACGGGGCCTTCGGATCGGGCGGCCGGCTGATCGTGACCGGTGTTTTCTTCGAGGGATCGAGTCCCTCCACCGGCGGCACATCGGCCGGGCTCGGCAGATACCAGGCGACGGCGTCGAGCACCGGCTGCACCCCGATGCAGTCAAGGGCGGAGCCGCAGAAGACGGGCACCACCAGCCGGGCGATCGTCGCCTGCCGGATCACCTTTCGCACGAGGTCCGGCGGCAGGGGCGCCTCGGCCAGGGCCAGCTCCGCCACCTCGTCGGAGAAGTCGAACAGCGTCGAGACCAGATGCTCGCGCCACTCGGCCGCGAGGTCGGCCACCTCGGCCGGAATCGGCTCCCGCCGCACCTCGAGCCCGGCCCCGCCGGGAGCCAGGGCCTCGTCTTTGGGAGGAAAGCTCAAAAGCTCCATCGTGACCAGATCGACCAGCCCCCGAAACGGGTTCTGGACATGCGGCGGCCCCATCCCCAGCGGCACCTGGAGCACGAGCGGCCGGGCGCCGAGCCGCTGCTCAATCTGCTTGACCGTACCGAAGAAATCGGCCCCCTCGCGATCGAGCTTGTTCACGAGCGCCAGCCGCGGCACGCCGTACTTGTCGGCCTGCCGCCAGACCGTCTCGCTCTGGGCCTCGACCCCCTCGCGGGCGCTGAACACCACCACCGCCCCGTCGAGCACCCGCAGGCTCCGCTCGACCTCGGCGGTGAAGTCGACGTGGCCAGGCGTGTCGATGAGATTCACCGTCACGTCCTGCCAGCGGAAGGAGACGGCGGCCGAATAGATCGTGATCCCCCGCTCCTGCTCCTCCGGGTCGAAGTCGGTGACGGTCGTCCCCCGGTCGACCTCGCCGAGCCGATGGCTCGTCTTCGTGAAGTAGAGCATCCGCTCGGTGAGCGTGGTCTTGCCCGCGTCAATGTGGGCGATGATGCCAATGTTGCGGATCGTTTCGAGCTTGCGGGCCATCACATGCGCTCCACGGTGCCGATGCCGAGCAGGTCGAGGCCGCGGCGGAGCACCCGGCCGGTCAGGTCGCAGAGAGCCAGCCGGCTCGCCCGCTCCTGGCCCTCAGCCTTGAGAACCGAGAGCGAGTCGTAGAAGGTCGAGTAGCAGCCAGCGAGGTCATACAGCCAGGCGGTGAGCAGGTTGGGCCGCGAATCGGCCTCGACATCTTCCAGGGCCTCACCGAACCGGAGCAGTTCGAGGGCGAGGGCTCGCTCCCTCGGGTCGGCCAGCAGCACGCCGTCGCAGCGGCGCCGCAGCGACTCCCGATCGACGTCCCCCTTCGTGAAGATGCCCTCCACCCGGGCAACCGCATACTGCATGTAGGCCGCCGTGTTGCCCGTGAGCTGGAGCATCTTGTCGAAGCTGAAGACATAGTCGGTGGTGCGGTTCTGCGACAGGTCGGCGTATTTGATCGCCCCGATCCCCACCGTCTCGGCCACCTCGCGGCGGGCCGCTTCGTTGAGCCCGGCTCGATCGGCCTCCGCCACCACGGCCGCCGCCCGCTCCACCCCCTCGTCAAGCAGCGCCTCGAGCCCCACGGTGTCGCCGGCGCGGGTTTTGAAGGGCCGGCCGTCCTCGCCGAGCACCGTGCCGAAGCCGACGTGCACGAGCTCCACAGCCTCGATGCCGGGCAGGCCCCAGCGGCGAGCCGTCTCGAAGACCTGTTCGAAATGGTCGCTCTGACGGTGATCGACCACGTACAGGATCCGGTCGGGGTGCCAGTGCTCCAGCCGCCAGCGAATCGTGGCCAGATCGGTGGTGGCGTAGAGAAACGCCCCGTCCGCTTTACGGATCAGGAGGGGCGGAGCGTCGTCGCCCTTGAGAAACACACCGATCGCCCCCCGGCTCTCCCGGGCCAGCCCCCGAGACACAAGCTCCTCGACGGTCGCGGCCAGAAAGGGCTGAAAGAAGCTCTCGCCGAGCCAATGGTCGAAGCCGACCTGAAGCCGGCCGTAAATCCGGTCGATCTCCCGCCGGCAGACCGGCATGAACTGCTCCCAGAGGGCCCGATTCTCCGGGTCGCCCTCGTGGAGCTTCGCCGTCTCAGCAAGCACCTCTCGGGCCGCGTCGGGATGCGCCTCCGCCAGCCCCGCGGCGACAGGATCTGCCGCCAGTTCCTCGGGCTTCGCGTCGGCCACCTTCCGCACGAGTCGGTAGAGCCGGCCCAGTTCGGCCGTGGGGTCAGCGGCAAAAGCCGCGTCATCGCGGCAGTGCTTCCAGCCCCAAAGGATCATGCCAAACTGCGTGCCCCAATCGCCGAGGTGGTTGTCGGTGATCACGGAGTGGCCACGGAACCGCAGCACGCGGGCCAGGGCGTCGCCGATCACCGTCGAGCGGATGTGGCCCACGTGCATCGGCTTCGCGACGTTGGGCGACGAGAAATCGACCACGACCGTGAGGGGCCGCTCCACGACCGGCACGCCCAGCCGCTCGTCGGCCACCGCCCGGGCCACCGCCGCCGCCAGGGCCTCGTCCTTCACCCGCACGTTGATGAAGCCCGGCCCCACCGGCTCGCCCGGCGGATCGAAGAGGTCGGCGTAGCCGGGCACGGCCGCGAGCCGCTCGCTGATCGCGGCGGCCACCTCCCGCGGCTTCTTCCCGGCCCGCTTCGCCAAGGCCATCGCCATCGTGCCGGAATAGTCGCCGAATTTCGGATCGGCCGTCTCCCGCACCTGTTCGATCAGCGCCGCTCGTTCGGCCGGCTCGATCGCCACGAGCCCGTCAGCCGCGAGCGACTCCAAGGCTGCGGCGAACATCCGTCTCAGGGCCGACCGGAAGGTGGTTGGCTCGGGAGCGGGCGGGCGGGCGGGCGGAGCGCCGGAGGCAGCCTCAGAACTCATCGCGCCGCAGCCTCGGGCCCCGCCTCGACTCCGGGCACTGCCACCCGCGGGGCATCGCTCCAGAGCCCTTCCAGATCCCAGTAGCTCCTGGCCTCAGGGTCGAAGAGGTGGACCATCACGTTCCCGTAGTCGAGCACGATCCACCGGCCTTCCTCATAGCCCTCGCCCCCCCGCTTGAGGTCATGAAACTCGAGCTTCAGGGCCTTCTCGATCTCATCGGCCATCGCATGCATCTGCCGCCGGCTCGAACCGGTGGCGATGACAAAATAATCGACGACAGGCGTGAGTTCGCGGAGGTCGAGCACCAGAATGTCCACGCCCCGCGTCTCGTCGGCCACCCGGGCGGCAGCCAGGGCAAGGGGCAGCGCTCCATCGGGGCCAGCGGCGCGGAGGGCTGATGCCGGGCGGGCTTTGCTCACGGGAAGAACCAATGCTCCGGGGAAACCACCGGCCTGCGAGGCCGAGCGACGGATTCTATCAGCCCGCGCCGCCCCGTGGGAAACGCGGCAGCCCCCGAGCCGGCGATACACATAAGCCGGATACGCTCTAGCTCACCGCGAGCGCGATCCCCGCAAGCACCAGATCCGGAACCTCGATCGCCTCAGGCAGCGCCTCGCGGACGGCGGCCCGCCAGCCGCCGGTCAGCACCGTGACCGCGTCCGGCCCGAGGACGCATCGGGCTTCGGCCTCGAGCCGAGCGATCGCCCCCTGCATGCCGAACCCTATCCCGACGGCGATCGCCTCCCCCGTGGAGCGGCCAGGCATCGGCGGCGGGGCCGCCGGCCCGGAGACGGCCGCGGCCGTGAGCCGGCTTGCCCCATCGGCCAACGCCCGGGCCATGAGCACCGGGCCGGGCAGGATCGCCCCGCCCAGAAAGCTGCCGTCGGCCGCAATCAGATCGACCGTGGCCGCCGTGCCGCAGTCAACGAGCACGCAGGCCCTCCCTGCGGGCGCCACCAGCCGGCAGGCAGCGGCGCCAGCCAGCCGATCGATGCCGACCCGATGTGGCTCCGGCAGCCGCACCTCCAGCGGCAGATCGACATGGCTGATCCGCCGCTGCCGGATCGGCCGGTGTCGGGTGGCCGAGATTTCCGCCACGGCTGCCTCCAGCCGGGCCGCCGCCGTGTCGTGCACGCTCGCCACGAGGATTACCGCCGGCCCCGGGGCCACCGTGCCCAGCCACCGTTCCAGGTTTTCCGGGCGAAACGTGTGGCTGTCGAGATCCTGCCGGCGGTCGATCGCGGGGAGCCCGGCCCCGCCGCGGGCCGGTGACTCGACTAGCCGTGCCAGCTTGATCCGGGAATTGCCCACGTCGGCCAGCAGCACGGCATCGCCCGCCAGCAGACCGCTGCCCGAGCCCCCTTCCCCGCCGACTGCTCCGGTCATGCCCCGCCGCCCCGCTCTTCGAGTGCTCGGGCCACGGCCCGCACGAGACCGTCGAGGCCGGTCCCGGTGGCCGAACTCACCGCCAGCACCGGCCGGCCTGTCGCAGCCGCCAGCGATTCCTGCACGGCAGCAGCCTCAGGCAGTTCGGCCTTGCTCACCACCAGAATCTCCGGCCGCTCGCCGAGGGCGGGGTCGTAGAGCGTCAGCTCCTCGCGGATCGTCTCGTAATTGGCCAGCGGATCGCTTCCGTCCATCGGCGCCGGCTCCACCACGTGCACAAGAATCCCGGCCCGCTCCACATGGCGGAGAAACTCGTGGCCCAGCCCCACCCCGGCGTGGGCCCCTTCGATGAGCCCGGGCAGGTCGGCCAGCACGAAGCTGTGGTCGCGATCGATCGCCACGATGCCGAGGATCGGCGACTTCGTGGTGAAGGCGTAGTTGGCGATTTCCGGCCGGGCCCGGGAGAGCCGGGAGAGCAGCGTGCTTTTGCCGGCGTTCGGCTTGCCCACGAGCCCGACGTCGGCGATCACCTTGAGTTCCAACACCAGCCGCCGGCACTCCCCCTTCACGCCCGGAGTCGTCTCCCGCGGGGCGCGGTTGATCGACGACTTGTAATGAAGGTTGCCCCAGCCCCCCGCGCCCCCTTGCGCCGCCACGATCTCGGCTCCGGGCTCCGCAAGGTCCTTGAGCACCAGCCCCGTCGCTTCGTCGGTCACGATCGTGCCCGGCGGCACGAGCAGCGTCAGGTCGGCCCCTCGGCCGCCCTGGCAGTTTGCCGGGCCGCCCGCCTTGCCATGCTCCGCCCGCCACTGCTTGCGGTGGGCCAGGGCCGAGAGCGAATCGACTCCGGCCTGGGCTCGAAGAATCACGCTCCCGCCGTCGCCGCCATCGCCACCGTCGGGCCCGCCGAGCGGGACATATTTCTCCCGTCGGAAGCTACAGATGCCGCGGCCACCGTTGCCCGCCGCCACCTCGATCTGAACACGATCGACGAACACGCCCGACCTTCCGCGGCCGCGTTGGCCAGCCTGCTCAGGCGGATGCCTCGGTCACCACGTTCACGCGGCGACCTTCCCGGTCGAACATCACCACCCCATCAGACAGGGCGAACAGCGTGTAATCCGAGCCCATCCCGACGTTGGCGCCGGGATGAAACTTCGTCCCCACCTGGCGAATCAGGATGTTGCCGGCCCGGACGGCCTGGCCGCCGAACTTTTTCACGCCCCGCCGCTGGGCGTTGGAATCACGGCCGTTGCGGCTCGAACCCTGACCTTTTTTATGTGCCATCTGAAACCCAGAACCTGATCAGAAAAATAGTTGTGGCTGCGGCCGCTGGAAGCCGCCACGCCGGAGTCTACACGCCACTCGCCACCGCCGCCACCAGACTCCTCTCGAAGCCGTGTGTTGGCAGGGCCGCGACTGTCTACCAGCCGCCGGCCGGCCGTTCGAAGCGGTAGACCCAGGAATACTCCACTCCCTCATGCACGGCGACCGCCTCGCTGAACAGGGCCGGGCCCTGAGGGCCGAACAGCCCCAGGATCAGCGGCTCCCGATCCGCCTCCGGCTCGGCCTTGATCACCGCCGCGATCGCCTCAAACGCCCCCCGGGCATCGAGCTTCGCGATCGTGGCCGGATCGGCATTCGAGGCCTCGAGCGTGGCGAGGGTGCGGGCCATGATCGCCGCCCGGGCCAGCCAGTCGAGCCGCGCTGCCGTGGGTCCGAAAATGGCTCCCGCCCGTCGACGTCGGCTCTCCTCGTCGGGCGGCTCCTCGAGGAACCGGGCGATCGTAGCCAAGGACTCGAGGGGCCGGGCCTGGACGGCCTCTGGTGAAAGCTCCATCGGCTCGAGGGCGGCGCGGCGGGCCGCGTCGGCACCTGGATCGACCGGGCCGGCTGCGGCGCGGGCCAGTTGCTCGAGCGACTCGACGCCGAGGTCGCCGAACAGGTCACGAGCCGCCTCGCTGCGGGCCGCCGGATCCTTCACCCTGGCCAGCTTCTCGAGCAGCGTCTTGAGCGGGATGTAACTCGGAAACGGCCCCTCTCCCGCCGGCTCCGCCAGCCCCGGATCATTCCAGGCCAGACCGAGCCGCCGGAGGCCCAGGGCCGGCCGAGCCGCCGCATAGGCCGGCCAGTTGAGGGCTGCCAGCAGCCGCCCGCCCAGGGTCATCCGCTCGAACATTCCCCGGAATCCGATGTGGATCGTGCCCCCGGTCTGTTCGTCGCCGGGCCGCCAGAAGTCGAGCCGCAGGCTCTCGAGCACCTGTTCGACGTGCTCACCGGGCGGATCCTCGGCGGCGATCTGATCACCGGGGCGTTTCCGCCACCGGATCGCGTTGGTCAGCCCGCGGACATAGATGCTGAAGGAGTCAATCCGGGGATCGATTCCCTCCCACACGGCCACACCCCACCGTTCCTCGCCGGGTTGGAGCGGCGTGGCCGCCATCGCTGCCGAATCGAGCAGGGGACGGGCCGGGTCTTCCCGGCGCCGGATCGCGTCCATCGCCGAGGGCAGGACGCGATCGAGGTAGGCCCGGTAGCTGGCGAGGCCTTCGGCCGAGCCGAGCCCCTCTCGGCTCTCGAGCACGAAATGGGGAAGAAACCGGATCGGCTGCTGGAAGGTCTCCTCCGTGCGGGAGGCCGGATCGGGCTGACCGCTGGCATCGACCGCCGCAACCACCCGCCGACCGCCGACGTTCTTGACCCGATACACGAGGTACCAGATCGTTTCCCGCCGCATCCTCAGGCCGGGCTCAGGAATATCCACCTCCAGCCGTCGAGGTGGCTTGAACGCAAACTCCAGACACCAGATATCCCGGGGGTATTCGAGTTCAGCCGCCCGTTCGACGAACGTGCTGTTGACGGCCGCCCGCTTGGGCTTCCACTCGCGGACCGCCTTCTGCCCCTCCGTGACCTCTACCAGCGGCCCCCGCTGGATTGGGTCGTCGGCAGAGCGGTCCGCGGGCACGATGGTCAGGGCGCCCGGAGCCAACGGCCGGAAGCCGGCCGACGGCTGGGCCGCCGACGATCGCAGCGTGCCGAAGGCGACGAAGGCGAGGAACGCGGCCGCGATCACCGCCAGTTTTCTCGGGGCCTGGCCGATCGGCCCCCGACCACCCTGGCCCCTCAGAGGCCAGCGACCCGATGATTGTGGCGTGTCATCCACGGCGTTCCCTCGCAGCACCGATCCAACAATCGACGCGGAATTCGCAGAATCCTAGCGTTTCATCCGCCGGGAGCGGAAAGGCCGCACAGATTCCCACGTTTGCCGAAAACCCCTTGCCTGCTCAATTTCCCCAAGCCACACTCACGTCCCTCTGAGCCCTCGCGCCGCCGTTTCCAGCCGGTTGTGCGGGTTCGCTCCCGGAAAACTGGACTTCGCCCGCCTGCGATCCGACGACAGACTCCGTCCCCGGCCCGCGCCAACCTCGGCTCCCGGGGTGAGATTCGGCATTTCGACAGGTTCTGCATCATGCTGCGGCCAAATCCGCTCCAGCCACCGCGACCGTTTTTTCCCGACGCCCCGGTCGAATCACCGCGGCAGTTGCCCGCGGCCGGGGCTGCCGACGCCTTCGTGTCGGCGCAAGACTTCGATCGCACCGGCATCCTGACCGGGGTCGACCCCTGCGAATCCCGCTACTGGTGGATGCCGGAACTCTACGCTTCAGTCGCAGACTAAGGCCCTGCCCTCCCGAGCCGGCCCACCTCGGCCGAACTTGTGTCGCCTACGAGCCGGCGGCCCTCTCAGGCAACCAGACGACCTTCGAGGCAGGCGGCGGCCTGATCGACCTCCGCCGCGAGGGCGGCGTAGTCTTCGGCTCCGTGCGAGGACGTGGCGTAGTCGAAGATCGACTGGCCGAAGCTCGGGGCCTCGGCCAGCCGGATGTTGCGACGAATGCGGGTCGCGAACAGCCTGCCGTGCCGCCAGGCGGGATGGGCTTCGCCGGAGGCGGCAAAGAACGATTCGACATCCCGGCCGATTTCGACCGCCAGGCGGGTGCCGGCCTCATAGAGACATAACACCACGCCGAGCAGACGGAGCCTGGGATTTACATGCTCCGAGACGAGCTCGATCGTCTCCAGCAGTTTGCTGAGGCCATGCAGCGCGAGGAAGTGTGGCTGGAGCGGCAGCAACACCTCATCCGCCGCGGCCATGGCGTTGAGCGACAAGAGCCCGAGCGAGGGAGGGCAATCGATCACCACGTAATCGAACCGCCGGCCTCCAGACGAACCTCCGCCAGGCTGCCCGCCGAACCGGCCGTCGGCCGCGATCCGATCGCGGAGGATCGTCTCCCGCCCCGGCCGGCCGGCAAGCGCCATCTCCACAGCCGAGAGGTCGATATGGGAGGGCACGACGGCCAGGGTGTCCGACACCTGCACGGTGGCTTCGGCGAGGGAGCGGTCGGCCGCCAAGACGTCGAACGCCGACGCTGAAGTGCCGCCAGGCGCGACCCCCACGTGGAGCGTGGCATGGGCCTGCGGATCGAGGTCGATCAGGCACACGTTTCGCCCTGCCCGCGAGAGCGCCACGGCCAGGTTGACCGAGGTGGTCGTTTTGCCAACTCCGCCCTTTTGATTTGCGACGGCGATCGACCGCATGACGGGCTCTCTGGCGTGGGGGAACGGAAGGGCCTGCCCTGGCTGATACCAGGGCTGGCTGGCGGGGAGGATAGGACCCTGCCCGAATCGCTCAAAGCCCGGTTTTGCCCCCGCCCGCGGCCCGCGCCCTCGCGTCACTTGCCCAGGTTCGCAGGCCCGCCGCCAGCCGGCCGAGCCCCACCCTACCCGGCTGGCCCACCACCGTCGCCGCCCCACCTCCGTCGAGATCGAAGGCCACCACCGTCGCAGAACCCGCAGCCTCCTCGCCTGCCGCGGGACCGTCGAGGAAGGCCAGAGCCAGATCCCAGGCAGTGGGCGGGAGCTGTCGCGGCTGATTGGCCTGCGCGGCCTCAGCCTCCCTGGGCTGTCCGTCCCAGTCATAATTCACGTCTTCGATCAGCCCCCGTCGCAGATGAACGAGCCCAGGGGCCTGAGACACATCCAGCCGATCGATGGCTCGCACCCTGCCTTCCTCGACAGCGAGGGACCAGAGTTCGACCCTGGTCGCCGTCTGGATTCGGCCGGCGGCAACGGGGCCAAAAAAGGCGAGGCAGCGGCGGGTCTGGCCCCACTGAAACCAGACAGCAAACGCCCCGAGCCCGGCGGCCACGAGCAGAATCCCGAGCACAAGCCAGCGGCCCGAGGGGGCCGTGTCACCGGCCAGACTCCTCGGCTGGGAATCCGTGCGGGCCAAATCGTCTCGGGAATTCGCCGTCATCCGCTGCCTGCGTCGTCTGATGCTCGTCAAGCCGGCCCCACCACGGGCCGACGACCCGATGAGGCCCGCCGCCGTGGATATCCGGCTCCGGCAGCACTATAGTGGGCGGCGGCTGTGGCACCTTCAGAGGGAGTTTTCTGGCGTGGGAAACGCGTTTGATCCGTACCGCGAAGCGCTCGTCGTGGAGCGGCAGACGATCTGGCCCGCAGAGTGTGAGGACTGGTCGGCGGCCGACCGGGCTCGGGTCGAGGAACTGCTTCACGCGGCGGCCGCCGATGCCGCCGAACTCGATTATGTGCGGCAGCACACCGGTTTTGCCCGAGTGATCACGGTCACGACCGCCGACCTCGACCGGGTGAGCGGGTCCTGAGCGTGACCAAGATTCGCCTCCAACTGCCGGGCGACCCGACCGACCGCAGCTACGACATTCTCTGCGGCAGCGGTCTCCTGGCGGCGATCGGGGGCCTGATCCGTGAAGCCGGAGCCAGCCGGGCATTTATGGTCATCGACGCCGCCGTGGCCGCCTCGCACGGGGCGGCCGTCGAGGCGTCGCTCGGGGCGGCCGGCGTCGACCATGCTTCCTACGCGGTTCCTTCCGGAGAAACCTCGAAATCCCTGGCCATGCTGGGCCGGATCTGGGACGAAATGGCCCGTCTGGCCCTCGACCGGAAGACCCATGTGATCGCCGTGGGAGGAGGGGTGATCGGCGACCTGGCCGGATTTGCCGCCGCATCCTTTGCCCGCGGACTCCCGGTCTGGCAGGTGGCCACCACGCTCGTGGCCCAGGTGGATAGCGCGATCGGCGGGAAGACGGGAATCAATCTTTCGGCCGGGAAAAACCTGGTGGGAGCCTTCTGGCAGCCCCGGGGGGTGATCGCCGACATCGACACCCTCGCGACGCTCCCTCCACGGGAGTTCACCAGCGGCCTGGCCGAGGTCGTGAAATATGGAGTGATCCTTGACGCCGAGTTCTTCGCCTGGCTCGAGGCCAATGCTGATCGGCTCGCGGCCAGGGCCCCGGCGGCTGTGGCCCACGCAGTCCACCGCTCGGCGGCCCTCAAGGCCGACGTGGTCGAGCGGGACGAGCGAGAAACCACTGGGCTGCGGGCGGCCCTGAATTACGGCCATACCTTCGGCCACGCCTATGAAACCGCCGCCGGCTACGGGGCTTTACTACACGGCGAGGCCGTGGCGATCGGAATGGCCCGGGCGGCCCGGCTCGCCCTGCTCCTTGGGCGGGTGACCCAGGACCTGGTCAGCCGGCAGGACGATCTCCTTCTGCGACTCGGGCTACCGATCGCCCCTCCGCCGGCGGCCGGCTTCGAGGACGATCAGCTTCTAGCGATCATGGCCCGCGATAAAAAGGCCCTGGGTGGCCGGCTGCGGTTTGTGCTCCCCGATCGGATCGGCCGGGTGGAGCTCGTCGATGGAATCGACCCTGCCCTGGTCCGCCAGGCGCTCCACGCGTAGGGCCGTACCCGGCTCGGGGGCAGTGAGCGACCCAGCTCCCAAAAACTCCTCTTTGGGGGGGAGGGGGGTGGAGCGATTCGCTCCACCCCAGGTCGCTAGCGACCAGCGCGCTGGAGCGAATCGCTCCAGTGTCGGCATAACCCGACCTGCCTGCCGCCTCCGGCCAGGCGGGCCAGACGAGGCGAAAACACCTTGTTTTAAAGGTTTTTTGTGACATTTCACCCGTGGCACGCAAAGATTCGCCGCCTTTGGCACGGAATGTGCAATTGTTTTCTCGTGGCGAAGAGCAGTGGTGCGATTCGCTCCACCCCACAAAGGAGGTGGATGAACGAACCTGTTCCGTCGGCGTGAACCTTCGGGTTTGCCTGCGGGCAGGCCCGCTCATGTCCCTACAGAGGAGGTTTGCCCCACTACCAGCAGGAGACTGCCAATGAAACCGTCGTATCGGGCCGGCGAGATCGCCCGGCGCGGATGGGCGTTGACGCATGTCGACGTCTTGTTCTGCGCCATGCCGATCGTGCTGTTCCTGTCGATCGTCTCGCTCGTGTGAACGAGCGAGCGATCGGCAGGGGCCGCGTCGCCGCGACCCGGGATTGACTGAGAGAGTGCGTGACCGCTGCCGTGATGCCTGCGGAGTCCGGGTGAGACCGGACGGGCAGGGCTCATGGCAGGGCGTGGGTCTGCGTGTGTTGTGTTCGCTTTGTGTCTGATTATTTCGAGTTCGCTTCTACGTTGTTTCAGGGGTGCGTTATGCGGTGCAGAAGGTTTTGGAAGGCCGGCACGGCGGTGAGTTTTGCCGTCTCGCTGGGTTCACTGCTCGGCGGTGAGGTGGTCAAGGGCGGGGAGTTCCCCGCCAGTGGCAGCCTGCTCTCGGGGCTGGTGAGCGAGTCGGACCTCGAGTCACGGCGGGTGATCGAGCACCACTGGACTGACGAGTCGCAGCCGACCGTGAGCGTGAAGTCGCTGGCCCGGCAGTCGGTGCCCGATCGGAATCGTTCGAGCCACTACCGCGTCAATGAGGTTTTCACCCACTCCAAGATCGCGATGCCCCTGCTCGTGGTGGATCTCGAACCGCAGAGCCTGCTTTTCGTTCGGCCGATGTCGGGCCGTTCCGTCGGCGCCACGCCGTCGGCCCGCTGGACCAAGGCCGTCTCGATCGTCGAAGTCGCCCCTGAAACGGGCCGTTGAGTT
>JBJOHE010000177.1:0-11490 GCA_046047895.1 Planctomycetota bacterium
GTCTCGATGCCGATCACCACGCCGGCGTCGGCCGCCCGCCGGCCGGCATCGCGGAGTCGGGCCACCACGGCCGGGCGGAGTTCGGGATGCTGCACGAGATCGCTCCGCACTCCCAGCGGCAGGAAGATCGTCTTCACATCCAGCGCGACGGTCGTGTCGAGCGTGTCCTGCACCACGCGGTCGATGCCGTCCCGCTCGGCAAACGACTGGGCGTAGAAACCCGACATTGCGATCGAGCAGATCCGCACGCCGCAGGCCGTCGCCTCCGTCAGGAACTGGTCGCGAACCGCCGGGTCGGCCAGCTTGTTGTCGAAGGTGGGGCGGTCACCGAGGCCGCCCATGTCGACCTCGACCCCATCGGCTCCGACCTCGGCCGCCAGCTTGATCGCGCCGAGCTTCTGCCGTTTGAGCATCATCCAGTCGCAGACACCCACGGGATACGCAGGCAGCGGCGTGGCAGCCGCCGGTGCGGCCAGGCCGCGGCCGGCAGTGGCGGCCACCATGGCCGCAGAGCGAGCCAGCCAGTCGCGGCGTGAGAGTTGATGCATGAGTGTGAGCCCCCAGGATGTGTGGCGATCGCGGCCGGCCAAACGCTCGACAGCGTAGCCCGCAACGCCGTCGCCCGCTGTTTGCGCAAAGGCGAGCCAATCCGGCGACCAACACATTTCCCGCGGCCGATATTAGGCTCGGGCGGTACCATACGGCGGCTTCAATTCTCCTCTGTTTGGCAGGCCCCATGCCCCACTCCGCTCCGACGCTCGGCGTCATCATCGGCAACCGCGACTTCTTTCCCGACCAACTGGTTGCCGAGGCCCGTGCCGAGGTGCTCTCGCTGTGTGCCGCGCGAGGGATCACGCCGGTGCTCGTCTCCCCCGAGGAGACGAAACTCGGCGGCGTCGAGACCCATGCCGAGGCCCGCCGCTGTGCCGACCTCTTCAAGCGGCACCGCGACGCGATCGACGGCGTGCTCGTGGTGCTGCCGAACTTCGGCGACGAAAAGGGGGTGGCTGACACGCTCAAGCTCTCGGGCCTGAACGTGCCGGTTCTCATCCAGGGCTATCCTGACGATCTCGGGCAGCTCGGCGTGGCCCGCCGCCGCGACGCCTTCTGCGGCAAGATCTCGGTCTGCAACAACCTCGTGCAGGCTGGGATCAGGTTTTCGCTCACCAGCCGCCATGTCTCGGCGATCACGAGCCCCGGCTTCGCCACCGACCTCGATGATTTCCTGCGAGTCTGCCGGGTGGTCAGGGGGGTGCGGAGCGTGCGGCTCGGGGCGGTCGGCGCCCGGCCGGGGGCTTTCAACACGGTCCGCTACAGCGAGAAGATTCTCGAGCGGCACGGGATCAGTGTGACCACCGTCGATCTCTCGGAATTCGTCACCCGGGCGGCGGCCCTTTCCGCCGACGATCCGGCGGTTCAGGCCAAGCTCGCCGAGATCACCGGCTACGCCCCGGCTCCGGGCGTGCCCGACGCCAAACTCCTGCAGATGGCCACGCTGGGCGTGGTGCTCGCCCGCTGGATGGAGGAAAACGCCCTCGATGCCACGGCGATCCAGTGTTGGACGAGCGTGCAGCAATCCTTCGGCTGCAACGTCTGCACGCTGATGAGCATGATGAGCGAGCGGTTCATGCCGAGCGCCTGCGAGGTGGACGTGACCGGCACGCTCACGATGTATGCCATGCAGCTGGCCGCCGGGTCTCCGGCCGCGCTCGTCGACTGGAACAACAACTACGGCGACGACGACGAGAAGTGTGCCCTGTTCCACTGCGGCAACTGGGCCAAGAGCTTTCTGCCCGACGCCAAGATCGCCACCGCCCCGATCCTCGGCAGCACGCTCGGCGTGGAAAACACCTACGGGGCGATGGAGGGCCGCACCCCGGCCGGGCCGCTCACCTTCGGCCGGATCACCACGGCCGACGCCGACGGCGCGATCCGGGCCTATGTCGGCGAGGGCCGGCTGACGGACGACCCGCTCGACACCTTCGGCACAAGGGCCGTCGCCCAGGTACCCGGCCTGCAGCGGCTCCTGCGGCACGTCTGCCGGCAGGGCTTCGAGCACCACGTGGTGATGACGATGTCGAACACCGCCCGCGTGCTCCAGGAGGCGCTGGGCAACTACCTCGGCTGGGACGTGCATTTCCACGAAGGAGACGCCTGACGTCGAGCGGCCAGCCGCCACCGTCATCGAGCCCAGCCATGACCGACCGCGACCTCCTCCGCAAGTCGATCGAATACCGCCGCGACACGCTCCGCGCGATCGTCGCGGCCGGGGCCGGCCACACCGGGGGCGGCCTTTCCTGCATCGACATCTTGAACGTGCTCTACAACCGGGTGCTACGAATCACGCCTGAGAACTGGGGCGACGCCGTACGCGACCGTTATGTGCAGAGCAAGGGCCACTCGGTCGAGGCTCTCTATGTGGTGCTGGCTGATCGCGGCTTCTTTCCCCGCGCGGCGATCGAGACGCTCTGCCACTACCGCTCGCCCTTCATCGGCCACCCCACCCGCAAGCTGCCCGGCATCGAGATGAACACCGGCGCGCTTGGCCACGGACTGCCGATCTGCGTGGGCATGGCGATCGCGGCCAAGCGAGACGGCCACGACGCCCGGATTGTCACGCTTTTGGGCGACGGGGAACTGGCCGAGGGCTCCAACTGGGAAGCCGCGATGGCGGCGGCCCACCATCGGCTCGACAACCTCACCGCGATCGTCGACCACAACTCGCTGCAGATCACCGGGGCCACCCGCGACGTCTGCTCGAACGAGCCGCTCGACGAGAAGTTCGCCGCCTTCGGCTGGGAGGTCCGCCGGGTAAACGGCCATGATCTCGCCGCCCTCGAGCGAGCCTTCACGCAGCCAGGCCCCGCCGGCCGGCCGGTCTGCGTGATCGCCGACACGATCAAGGGGCGGGGCGTGAGCTTCATGGAGGGCGTGGTGAAGTGGCACCATGGCGTGCCCTCGACCGAGGAGCACGCCCGGGCCGAGGCCGAGTTTGCCGAGGCGATCCTGGCCTGGGAGGCCGAGGCATGAGCGCTCCTGCGCCTCCGATGCATTCCCCCGAGGCCAAGGCCGTGGCTGAGCGGCTCGGGCTCCGGCTCGGCCGGGCCAACCTCGAGGCCTTCGCCGACACGCTCCTGGAACTCGCCCGAAACGACCGGCGGATCATGGCGGTCACGAGCGACTCCCGCGGCTCGGGCAAGCTCGGCCCCTTCGGCCAGGCGCTGCCCGGGCAGATCGTCGAGGTCGGCATCGCCGAGCAAAACCTCGTGGGCATCGCTGCCGGCCTGGCAGCCTGCGGCAAGAAGCCGTTCGCCACCTCGCCCGCCTGCTTCGTCACGGCCCGGGCGCTCGAACAGGTGAAGAACGACATCTGCTACAGCGACATGCCGGCCGTGGTGGTCGGGATCAGCGCCGGCGTGAGCTACGGGGCGCTCGGCAGCACCCACCATTCGCTCCACGACTTCGCCGCGCTGCGGGCGATTCACAACATCACGATCGTCGCCCCGGCCGACAACGCCGAGACGGCGGCCGCCGTGCAGGCCGCGGCTGCGGCCGACCATCCCGTCTATCTCCGGTTTGGCAAGGCCGCGATGTACGACCTGCCCGCGGCCGACGCCCCCTTCGGCTTCGGCCAGGCCCGGCGGCTGCGATCCGGCGACGACGCCGCGATTCTCGCGACCGGCGAGACGGTGATCCACGCGGTGCTTGCCGCCGAGGCCCTGGCCGCCGACGGCATCGCCTGCCGCGTCGTCAGCCTGCCCACGATCCGGCCGCTCGACATCGAGGCCGTGGTCTCTGCCGGCCGCGAATGCGGCGCGATCCTGACAGCCGAAGAACACTCGATCCATGGCGGCCTCGGCGAGGCCTGCGCCGCCGCCCTCATGCAGGCCGGCTGCCGCGTCCCCTTCGCGATCGCGGGCATCCCCGACGAAGACACCGTCACCGGCAGCCAGGCCGACATCTTCCGCCATTACGCCCTGACAATGGAGGGCCTCCGCGACCGAATCCACACACTGCTTCGATAGAAGGACCAAAAAGAACGCCTCACGATTCCCCTCAAACCGCGTAAGGGGCTGCCGGTGTCCTCGAGCGAGCTGTGGAAGCAAGCGGAGCCAGGATGGCGAAGCGCAGCGGACACGCAGCGAACGGAGGCCTGGAGGGCCGACGTGAGCGTGTAGCGAGAGGATACCGGCAGCCCCGAACCCACAGCATCGACTCTGAACCACCGCCACGCTCCCCCCGTTCACCGCCCCCAAGCCGGTGAACCACTCCCTGCCGACTGCCACCGACCCACTCCCCATGCCCCTCATCCTCGCCATCGACCAGAGCACCTCCGCCACCAAGGCCGTGCTGTTCGACGACCAGGGGGGCGTGGTCGACCGCGAGTCACGGGAACATACCCAACACTATCCCGAGCCCGGCCGGGTCGAGCACGATGCCACCGAAATCTGGGCGAACGTGCAGGCTGTCACGGCGGCGATCGCCGAGCGGCAGCGGCAGCGGCTCGGTGAGCTCGCCTGCGTGAGCCTCGCCAACCAGCGGGAAACCTTCGTGGTCTTCGACCGGGAGTCGGGCGACCCGTTGGCGCGGGCGATCGTCTGGCAGGACCGGCGGGGCGACGAGCTCTGCCGCAGGCTCGCGGCCACCGAGGGCGACTGCATCCGGCGGCGGACCGGCCTCGTGCTCGACGGCTACTACTCCGGCTCCAAGATCCGCTGGCTCGTCGACCATGCGGCGGAGGTGCGGGCCGCCCTCGCGGCGGGCACCGCGGTGGTGGGCACGATCGACGCCTATCTCATCCATCGGCTCACCGGCGGCCGCACCTGCGCCACCGACTCCACCAACGCCAGCCGCACGCTGCTCTACGACATCGACCTGCTTCGCTGGGACGACGGGCTCTGCGAACTCTTCGGCGTGTCGCCCGCCGTGCTGCCCGAGGTCCGCGAGAGCTTCGCATCGTTTGGCGAGACCAACGTCGGTGGCCGCCTGCCGCAGCCGGTGCCGATCGTGGGGGTGATGGGTGATTCCCAGGCCTCGCTCTTTGCCCAGCGGTGTTTCTCATCCGGGATGGCCAAGGCCACCTTCGGCACCGGCACCTCGATCCTGCTGAACGTCGGCGGCAGCTGCCCTTCCACCGCGGGCCGCACCGGCGTGGCCCTGGCCTGGGTGCGGGCGGGGCAGCCCACCTACGCCCTCGAGGGGCTGATCAACTCGAGTTCCGCCACGATCGCCTGGCTTCGCGATCAGCTGGGCCTGCTCGCCGACGCCGCCGAGAGCGAGCCGCTGGCGGTGGCCGTGGCCGACAACGGCGGCGTGTATCTCGTGCCCGCATTTGCCGGCCTGAGTCCCCCCTACGCCCGCTCCGACGCCCGGGCGGCGATCTATGGTCTCACGGCCCACAGCCGCCGCGAGCATGTCGTGCGGGCGGGCCTCGAAGCCATCGGCTACCAGATCCGCGACGTGCTCGACATGCTGGCCCGGGATGCCGGTGTGGCGCCGGCCATGGTGTTCGCCGACGGCGGCCCGACTCGGAATCGGTTCCTGATGCAATTCGTGGCCGATGTCACGGGCATCGAGGTGGCCGTGGCCGACGTCGCCGAGGCGTCGGCGCTGGGCGCGGCCATGGCGGGAATGGTGGGCCTGGGCTGGGTGCCGGCGATCGCCGACCTGGCGAGCCTGCCTCGGTCACTGCAACGCTTCCTGCCGCAAATGCCCCGCCCCGACGCCGAGCGGCTGCTCGCCGGCTGGCACGACGCCGTTCGCCGCGTGGAACTCTGATCCATCCCTTTCCCCGTTCGCTCAGCCCATGTCGCAGTCCCGCATCATCGCCGAATACCTGGTCGAAACCCCCGCATCGCTCGAGGCCGCGGCCGCCTCGATCGCCGGAGAACAATCCACGGGCACGTTCACAAAAGTGCCCGGCGAGACCGCCGACCTGGTGGCCCGGCATGGGGCCACCGTCGAGTCGATCGAGCCGCTTGGCTTCGTGTCGGAGCCATCGCTCGCGGGCGCGGCAGCCTGCAAGGATTCTCGGGGGCACGCTCGGGGCCGGGTGCGGGTGGCCTTTCCGGTCGACAACGTGGGCGACAACCTCACCGCGATCGCGGCGATGGTGGCGGGCAACCTGTTCGAACTCAGGCTGCTCTCGGGGCTCAAGCTCCTCGACCTCCGGCTGCCGGACGAGCTGGCGGCCGCGTTCCCCGGCCCGCAGTTCGGCATTCCCGGCACCCGGCGGCTGGCCGGTGTCGAGGGGCGGCCGATCATCGGCACGATCATCAAGCCGAGCATCGGACTCACGCCGCGGCAGACCGCCGACCTCGTCCGCACCCTCGCCCTGGCGGGCATCGACTTCATCAAGGATGACGAACTCACCTCGACCCCCCCCTGCTCGCCGCTGGCCGACCGGGTGGCGGCCGTGATGGCGGCAGTCCACGAGGCCGCGGAGACCACCGGCCGGAAGGTGATGGTGGCCTTCAACATCAGCGACCGGCTCGACCGGATGCTCGCCCATCACGACACCGTCCGCGCCGCCGGCGGCAGCTGCGTGATGGTGAGCCTCAATGCCGTGGGACTCGCCGGCGTGGAACATCTGCGGCGGCATTGCAGCCTGCCGATCCACGGCCATCGCAACGGCTGGGGTGCGGTCTCGCGGCATCCGCTGCTGGGATTCGACTTCCCGGCGTACCAATCCTTCTGGCGACTTGCCGGCATCGACCAGATCCATGTCAACGGCCTGGCCAACAAGTTCTGCGAGTCCGACGCTTCGGTGGTGCGGTCGATCGAGGCCTGCCTCGAACCCCGCGGTCCGCTTCAGCCGCTGATGCCGGTCGTCTCGTCGGGCCAATGGGGCGGGCAGGCTCCCGACACCTTCGCCCGCACCGGCACTGTCGACCTGATGTACCTCGCCGGCGGCGGCATCCTGGCCCATCCGGGCGGTCCCGCGGCGGGCGTGGCGGCGTTGCGTCAGGCCTGGGAGGCGGCGGTGGCGGGCGTGGCCCTCGCCGAGTACGCCCGGGACCACGAGCCGCTGCGGCAATCGCTCGAATTCTACGCCGCCCTGCCCCGGCCCGGCTGAACGCTTTCACGCGGAGACCGCCCGATGCTCCTGGCCTACTACGGCGACGACTTCACCGGTTCGACCGACGTGCTGGAGACGCTCGCGGCCGCCGGGCTCGCCGCCGATCTCTGCGTCTCGCCGGTGGCGGCGGCCGAGCGGCTGGCCGGAGGCTCGCTCCCGGCGACCGAGGCGATCGGCATCGCCGGACTGAGCCGCACCTTCTCGCCGGGGGAGATGGAAGCCGCGCTGCCCGCCGCCTTTGCCACCCTCGCGTCGGCCAGCCCCCGCTTCTTCCACTACAAGGTCTGCTCCACTTTCGACTCCACCCCGAAGACCGGCAGCATCGGCCGGGCGATCGAGATCGGCCGCCGGGTGCTGCCTGCCCGCTGGACGCCGGTGGTCGTCGCCGCCCCCCACCTCGGCCGCTGGTCGGCCTTCGGCAACCTCTTCGCCCGCTCGGGGCTCGACAGCCCCGTCTACCGACTCGACCGGCATCCCACGATGTCCCGCCATCCCGTCACTCCGATGGACGAAGCCGACCTCCGGCTCGTGCTCACGCGGCAGACTGACCTCCCGGTCTCGCTCATCGATCTGCCGACGGTCGAACACGGCATCGACGCGGCCTGGGACGCGATCACTCGGTTTCCCGATGGGATCGTGCTCTTTGATGCCACCACCACCGCCCACCTGGCGACGATCGGCGCGGTGCTCGACCGGATGCAGCGAGAGATGGCACGTCCGTTGTTTATGGCCGGCTCGTCCGGGATCGAGACGGCGCTCACGGCAGCCGGTGTGTTCGGTGCGGCGACGAGCGGCCTGCCTGCCGAGCCGCTGCCGCCGGGCCCGCTGTTCGTAATCTCAGGCAGCCGTTCCCCGGTCACCCGGCGACAGATTGAGGCGGCGCTGGCGGCGGGCTTTCACGACCTGCCGCTCTCGCCCACCGCCACTGCCGGCGACGATGACGAACCCATCGCCGGCGCAACTACCGCGCACCGCGAGGGCCGGTCGGTGATCCTCCGCCCCGGTGATGGCGACTTCACAGCGATCGCGGGCAGCGACTTAGGTAGACTGCTGGGGCATGTCGCGGGGCGGATTCTCCAGTCTGCGGCCTTTCGTCGAGTCGTCGTCGCCGGTGGCGACACGTCAGGCGAGGTGGCCAGACAACTCGAGATCACGTCGCTGCGATATGCCGCACCGCTGGCCCCAGGAGCCCCGTGGTGCCGCGTGGCCTCGCCCTCCGCGGTGGCAGGCTGCGTGTGCAGTTTCAAAGGGGGCCAGGTGGGCCGAGACGACTTTCTGCTATCCGCCGCACGCTGAGATCAGACCATGATTGCAACGCTATCCCCGTTCTGGCGTTCCCTCCGCCCTTCCGCCGGCCTGGCCCTGCTGGCCCTGCTTGTTGCCGGCGGCTGCGGGAAGCCGACGCCACAGGGACAACCTGCATCGAAGGCCGGCGAAACCGCGCCGGCCCGGGTGGCGGTGGTGATCTCCACGCTCAACAATCCCTGGTTCGTCGTGCTCGCCGACACAGCCAAGGCCCGCGCCGAGGAACTCGGCTTTCAGACGACCGTCTTCAATTCCGAGAACGACACCGCGAAGGAAGCCTCCCACTTCGAGAACATTCTCGCCGGCGGCTATCAGGCGATTCTGTTCAATGCCACCGACTCCGACGGCTCGATCGCCAACGTCCGCAAGGCGAAGGCGGCGGGCGTGCCCGTCTTCTGCATCGATCGAGAGGTCAATGCCCTCGATGCGGCGACCGCGCAGATCCTGTCAGACAATCACGGTGGTTGCGTCGCCCTCGGACAGGCCTTCGTCGAGGCCGTCGGTGAGGAAGGGGGCTACGTCGAAATCCTGGGGTACCTCGGCGACAACAACGCCCACAATCGCAGCCAGGGCTTCCACGAGGTGGTCGATGCCTACCCCGGCCTGACGATGCTCGCCCAGCAGGCGGCCGACTTCGACCGGGCCAAGGCGCTCGCCGTGATGGAGACGCTGCTCCAGAAGCACGGCGACGAGATCGATGCCGTCTTCTGCGGGAATGACGCGATGGCGATGGGGGCCCATCAGGCCCTCGTGGCCGCCGGCCGAGACGACGTGAAGCTGTTCGGCTTCGACGGCGCCGACGAGGTGGTGGCCCTGATCGCCCAGGGCGGGATTGCGGCCACAGGGATGCAGTTTCCCAAGACCATGGCCCGGCAGGCGGCGGAGTTTGCCCACGAATGGATCAAGGATGGCCGGCGGGAGTTTCCCCAGAAGCTTCCAGTGGCGGTCGAGGTGGTCACGCCCGACAACGTGAGTGAATACGGCGATTACGGCGCGAAGGAAGACGCCCGGGTCTCGGCCGAGTGAATCGCGATCCCCGCCACCCGCCGACGCAGGCCGGATCGATGCAACCCGACCGTGCCCGAGCAACGTTCCGTGGACTGGCGGCCTGGACGGCCGCTGCGGTCCTGATCGCGGGTCTTCTCTGGCAGTTTCCGCTCGTGCGGCTTCGGTCCCTCGATGCTCCGTCGGGTGATCCGCAGGCCTTCGATCCGGTCGGGTTCGCTGAACGGTTCTGGAGTGACGACCTCAAGCCGGCCCTGGCCGACGCCCGGCCGATCGCCGCGGTCGTCGCCGCCATCAAGGCCGATCCGGCCGCCGCCTGCCGGTCGCTCGGCCGCTCCGTGGGCTTGAGCCGCAGCTGCCTCTACCTGGTCCGGACCACCGGCACGATCGCCGAAGTGTCGCGAGGCCAATGCCTCCTCGCGGTCGATGAGCCGGCGGGGCTGACGGTGGCCCTCTCGCTCGGGCCGGTCTTTGGAACGGCGGTGCGGGACCTGCCGGGCACGATCGACCCGGCCGCCCGGGCCGACTCCCGCGATCTCGCGGCGGCGGCCACGGAGATCAACCGGCTCGTGCAGGAGCGGGTGATCGCCGGCTTGAAATCGAACGTCGCGCCGGGCCAGCGGATCGAGTGCGTCGCCTGCGGTCAGCTGCAGGGATCGCTTCCGGCAGGCAAGCCCTGGAAACTCATTCCGCTCGCGGTGCAGCCGGTGGAGGAGCCATGACGGCCGCCCCGCCGCCGCTGCTCGAGGCCCGTGGCATTCACAAGGCCTTTCCCGGGGTGCAGGCCCTCGCCGAGGCCGGAATCACGGTTCGGCCGGGCCGGCTCAACGCCCTGCTCGGTGAGAACGGCGCCGGCAAGAGCACGCTGATGAACATTCTGGCCGGCGTGATCCCCCCGGACGAAGGCAGCCTTCGTGTGGAGGGCTGGCCGATCGCGTTTCGCTCGCCGCGGGAAGCCCGCGATGCGGGGATCTCGATCATCTTCCAGGAATTGAATCTCGTCGGCGGCCTTTCGGTCGCCGAAAACATCTTCCTCGACTGCCAGCCACGAAACCGGTGGGGGCTGATCGACCGCGGCCGGATGCACCGCGACGCGGCCCTGCTGCTCCGCGAACTCGACCTCGACATCGATCCGGCAATGCCGGTCGAGCGACTCAAGGTGGGCGGCCAGCAGATGGTCGAGATCGCCAAGGCGCTCTCCGTCGATGCCCGCGTGCTGATCCTCGACGAGCCCACCTCCGCCCTCACCGGCCACGAGGTCGACTCGCTGTTCGCCGCGATCGGCCGGCTCAAGGCTCGCGGCGTGGGCATGATCTACATCACCCATCGGCTCGATGAACTGCCGCGGATCGCCGACGACGTGACGATCCTCCGCGACGGCCAATTCGTCCACGAGGCCGAGTTTCGCGCCGCCGACCGGAGCGACTACGTGCGGCGGATGGTGGGCCGCGAGCTCACCGATCTCTACCGGCGGGCGGCCGTCGAGCCCGGCGAGGTCGTGCTCGAGGTCGAGGGGCTCGGCCTGGCCCGGCCCGGTGGCGGCCCGCCGCTCCTGCAGGACCTGTCGTTCTCGGTTGCCGCCGGCGAAGTGGTGGGGCTCTTCGGCCTCCTCGGGGCCGGGCGAAGCGAACTGCTCGAGGCGATCTACGGGGTGCATGCGGGCCGACGCACGGGCGAGATTCGGCTCGGCGGAAGGCCGATGCAACTGCAGGGGCCACACGAGGCGCTCGCCGCCGGGATCGCCCTCGCCCCGGAGGACCGCAAGGCCGACGGACTCGTGCTGGGCGAGAGCATCGCCCGCAATATTTCGCTCGCCTCGCTCGACGGCATCCTCCGCCGGGGCTTCGTGAGCCGGCGGGCCGAACGGACCCGGGCCACGGCCGCCATCGCGACGCTGGGCATCAAGACCCCCTCGCCCGACCAGGCCGTAGGGACGCTCAGCGGCGGCAACCAGCAGAAGGTGGTGCTCGCCAAGGGCCTCGCCACCCGGCCGCGGCTCCTCCTGCTCGACGAACCCACTCGGGGCATCGACATCGGAGCGAAGCAGGAGGTCTACGGTCTGATCGACGGCTGGGCCCGCGACGGGATGGCGATCCTGGTGG
>JBJOHE010000178.1:0-5263 GCA_046047895.1 Planctomycetota bacterium
CGAACTCGTAGCCCAGGTGATGCCCAAAATCACCGAGCGGATGACCGTTCGCGAGGCCGACGGCTCGGGGGGCGGCTACGAGCGGGTGCGGTAGGCCTTCGGCGTCCTGCTCTCGGCCCACGGCCAGGCGATGTTCAACGCGGCCCGGCTCGTCGGCGGGCTCCATGGATCCCGCAGCCATCGCGGCGACGCCAATGCGCCGCCGCCGTTCCGGGTGGTCGATGCCGCTCAGCAGCGGGCCGCCCTCGACCTCTTGGCCGAGCAGATGTTCAGCGCGAAGCCGTTCTCGTTTCCGCCCGAGCTCTACAACGAGCTGGCGGCCTCCCGCTGGTCGCACTGGGGCGCGGACGAGGTCGATCGGGAAGACTACCCCGTCCACGACACGATCCTCTTGTGGCAAGACCGCGTGCTCGGCCGCCTGCTCGATCCGCGAATCCTGGAACGAATTCGCGATAGCGAGCTGAAGGTGACCGGCGACGCCGAGCCGTTCACCACAGCGGAACTTCTCGACCGGCTCTCGGCCGCGATCATGGCGGAAGCCCGCGAGCAGCCGGCAGCCGACGCCGAGTTTTCCGCCGCGAAGCCGGCGGTCCCCAGCCTCCGCCGTGGCCTGCAGCGTGCTTACGTCACCCGGCTGGCGGGCATTGCCCTCGCGGGCGGTGCCGGCAATCCCGACGCCCAGGCTCTGGCCGAAGACCAACTCCGCACGATCGACGCCGACATCTCGAAGCGGCTCGACGCCGGTGCGAAGCTCGACGCCGCCTCGCGGGCCCACCTGCTTGCGATCCACTCGCGGATCGGCAAGGTGCTCGACGCCAGCATCGAACTGCCGCGGCCCTGACCAGACGGATCACTTCATGCGACTCGTGCTCGCCGTGCTGCGGCCCTCGCAGGTCGAGAGCGTCCGCCGCGCACTCGACGCGGTGGACGTCACCCGGCTGACGGTCTGTGACGCCCAAGGCCGCGGCCCCGACGGCGGTCTCGTGCAGGAGTCGATCCTGGAGATCGCCGTCAACGACGACTTCCTCGACCGCACCACCGGGGCCATCGCGGGCGTGCTCGAGGCCTCCGGCGACGGGCCGGCGGGTCGGCTGTTCACGCTCCCGATGACCGAGGCCGTGCAGCTTTACCGCGCGGTCCGCGGCCCGGAGGCCGTCTGAATCTCGGTGCCAAGGATCACTTGGAGCCAGGCTTCCTGCTTGTCGTTGTCTCGAGGTCAAAGCCCGCATTCCGCAGGCTGCAAGCCTGCGGCCACGGGTCGACTCGCCCAACACCTCGATCCCTGCACCTCGATCCAGGTCGACTCGCCCAACACCTCCATCCCCAGGCACCTCAATCCAGGGTTGCCGGCCCATAGGCCAGTGGGGGCAGGCTTGCAGCCTGCCCGAATCCGCGCTGTCACCCCAGGGGCGACTTTCCTCCTGTCGCGACCAAAGCCGGCATTCCGCAGGCTACAAGCCTGCGGCCACGGGTCGGCTCGCCCAACACCTCCATCCCAGGTCGGCTCGCCCAACACCTCCCTCCCAGGAACCTCCATCCCAGGTTGCCCCCCCATAGGCCAGTGGGGGCAGGCTTGCAGCCTGCCCGAATCCGGGCTGTCACCCCAGGGGCGACTTTCCTCCTGTCGTGGTCAAGGCCCGCATTCCGCAGGCTGCAAGCCTGCGGCCACGGGTCGTCTCGCCCAGCACCTCCACCTCTATCCCGGGTTCCTGGGGAGACGTCGCCTCAACCCTCAGAGCGGCTCTGACGCCCCCAGAAATGACCGCCGGCCGGGCCCCGCGTTGAGGCCCGGCCGGCTTCGTTGCATCGATCCACCGGGCGACGCCCGGCCGATTCTGACTCAGCGGCGACGGCGAGCCGCCAGACCGGCAAGCCCAGCGGCCACCGCCAGCAGCGAGACGCTCGCCGGCTCCGGCACCGCAGCCACGCTCCCAAGACCGCCGGCCGACGGGGTCGCGGGGAAGTAGTTCCCCTGGCCGTAGGCACCGGCCGTGTTGACGCTCACGAGGTCAAACACGTTCGTGACCCCGTCATAGTTGAAGTCGCCCTTGCTCCAGTCGCTCGTGGCACCAGACCCGTAGGTGCCGGCGCTGTTGACGCTCACAAGGTCGAACACGTTCACCGCGCCGGTCAGGTCCACGTCACCCGGAGCGGCGAAGGAGACCTTTGCCGAGCCGTCGGCATTCACGACGTAGCCCACAGCCCGATTGCCTCCCGACGAGGCCGCGGTGCTCGAGGTGATCCCGGTGGTGCCGTTCCAGGCCCCGCCGTTGCGGCCGGCGATGATGTCGGCCCGGAGATCAGCCGCGGAGATCCCGCCAGTCGCCACCGTCACCTCGCCGGCCCCAAGATCGAGCCGGCCGCCGCCACCGGCCTGATCGACCGAGAGGCTGCCGACCGCGACGGTCACCCGGGCATCCTGCACAAGCGAGAGCTGCCCACCGCCCCCGACCGTGACGGCCGGTGCGCCGGAGATCGTGCCGGCGTTGATCGCCAGGGCGGTGATTCCGGTGCTGCTGTTCACGGCAACGCTCGAGGCCGAAAGCGTGCCACCGTCGACGATCACCGAGGGCGACCGCATCGTGGTCCCCGAGGCGATGGCCAGGGTGGCGCCGGAATCGACCGTCACGGGCGACGAGGCCAAAGCGTTTGCATTGGCCACCTGCAGCGTGCCGGCCGACACCGTGGTCGGGCCGGTGTAGGCGTTGGCCGCGTCAAACACGACCGTGCCCGCCCCGGTCTTCGTCACCGACGTGGCCGACGCGATGGTCGGATACCCTGCCTGGGCTTGGGTCTGCGTACCGCTCGCCACGTTGATGGCAATGTCGGACGACGACCCCACGACCTTCAGGACCACGGAGTTCTGGGTGTAGTCGAGTTGGAACGACAGCCCAGCCGAAAGCGTGGCGCCGGTGTAGTCGACGCTCGCAAACTGGCCCGACACGCCTACATAATCCGGATCGATCGGATTGGTGAAAAAGGCGTCGTTGTTGAACCGCAACTCACTGGGAATCACGCCGCCGGTCGTGTTGTAGTAGGCGGGCACGTTTTCCGCGGCGGCGATCCCGCTGATCTCGGAATTGGCCGCCGCCATGTCGAGGTTCGTCTGAATGATCGTCCACTGATCGCCAGCCACCGGGCTGTAGCCGTTGAGCGTCACGGCGAAGCTTCCGTTGGCGATCACGGCGTTGCGGCCCACGAGCAGGGGCGTGTGGGTCGAGCCCGTGATGTCGGCCTTGAGCGTGGCCGATTCAAACACGTTGTTGGGATCCATCACAAAGTCACGGCCGATAGTGATCACCGATTCGTCGCCGCTGATCACCAGTTCGACGGTGTTGCCGGTAATTCCGTAGGTCGCCACGTCGGCGGGAGTCCAGTTCATGCCGCGACCGACGTAGAGATCGTTGTAGGTCGTCAGGCCGCCGCCGGTGATGGTGACGGTGCCCGAGCCGATCCGGTTGCCGATCGCAAACGAGTCAGCCACGTCGATCACGCCGCCCGAGAGGTTGACGACGCCGGCTCGCGGGCCGGGCGTGCCGTACTGATCTGGACGACCGCCGTCGCCGATCTCAAAGTCACCCCCCTGCTGATAATAAACACCGCCGCTCTGATTCCAGGTTCCCGTGCCGTACTTCCCGACGACGGTGTAAATCCCGTTCATGTAGGAGCCGGTGTTCATCGTCAGCGTGCCCGTACCGACCCGGCCAAACTGGATATCGTCATCCGAGAGGGCGACGCCGCCCTGCCCGAGCGTCAGGCTGCCGGTGCCGACATCGTTCTGGCCGCCGACGAACAGGCTGCCGCCGCCGGCGAGGAGCCTACCGT
Source organism: Planctomycetota bacterium (assembly GCA_046047895.1). GTDB lineage: Bacteria > Planctomycetota > Planctomycetia > Pirellulales > UBA1268 > QWPN01. The sequence continues at coordinate 3,826 of JBJOHE010000178.1, forward strand.
TCGTGACCGAAGCGGTCGCCGAGCCCAGTTCACCGACGTTGATCCGGTTTGCGGTCGCTTCGCCGCCGCTGAGCGTGACGGCGGCCGTCGAACCGGTCTGCCGTGCCAGCATCATCGCGTTGCCGACGGTCGCATACGCCGTACCCGAGATTGCGTACGTGCCGGAGCCGTAATCGCCGATCACGAGATCCCGCCGGGTGCTCACCGTGCCGCCGCTATGGGTGTAGGTGCCGGTCGAGCCGACGAGCGACCCCACGACCACGTCCTGGCCATAGACGCCGTTGGCAAAGCCGGCCTCGGTGAAGAGATAACTCTCGTTGTCGGCCGCGATCGCTCCGCCGGTCTGGGTGAGCGTGCCCGTGCCCGTCACACCGATCTGCAGTTCGCTGACGGCCACGTTGGCTCCCTCGCCCACGGTCATCGAACCCGAGCCCTGGACTCCGGACCCAGGATTCCCTGAGAGGAAATCCATGTCACCGGCGCCGCTGGCGACAAGGAGTCGCTCCCGCACGACCACACGGGCATTGGTCCCCGCGACCGAAAGCGAACCGCTCCCTTCCCGCCCTATCACATAGCCGTCGCTGTAGTCCACATACGTCTGGTTGTCGACGGCGAACATGCCGGACTCCTGCACCGTGATCGTGCCGGTGGCCCCGGGCTGATTCCCGATCACGTTTTGACTGCTGCCACTTCCCGGCACACCAGTCACAAGCTCCTCGCTGATGACGAGCTTGCCGCCGGTGCCGCCAATGGTGATGTTCGCAGTAGCGCCGCTCGAGCCACGGTATTCGAGATACCGGCCATACAGGGCGCCGTCTCCCGAGATGTTGATCGTGCCCGTGCCGCCGCCGTTGGCCACGCTGATGTAGCCGCCGGCAATGGTTCCGCTGAAGCCGCCACGGCCAGAGCTGTTCCCCGAGACCACCTCGGCCGTGCCACTGATGTTCAGCGTGCCTGTGCCGCCGGCATTGTCGCTCACGGAGAAACCATCCGACACGAACATCTGCCCTCCGGAGATGTCGAGCACACCCACGCCCGCTGCACTGTCGGCAATCTTGACGTCGTCGGCATGCTGCTGAAACAGCCCGCCGGTCTGGACGAAGCGACCATTGCCGTTCTTCCCGATGTCGAAGTCATTGCCGTCGGTGTAGACCCCCGGCGTGCCGAACTGAATCGTCCCGCTGGAAAGGGTCAGCGTGGACTGCTGCGAGGCCCCCACACCGATGCTGAAGTCCTTGGTGCCCGAACCAAGCGCCACGAGCGTGCCGCCGTTGATTTCCATGTAGCTTGCGGTCGTGGAGCCCAAATTGATGTTGTCGACGTCAACCTGCCCGGAGGAGAGCGTCGCCGGAGCGGCCTGCGACGTGTTGGAATTGATTCGCGCCAGATCGGCGGCGCCGGGCACGACGTCGCCCACCCAGTTGGCCGCCGTCGTGAA
>JBJOHE010000179.1:0-5399 GCA_046047895.1 Planctomycetota bacterium
CGGCGTAGTAATCCCCCTGCGTCTTGCCCTGGGGCATGATGTTGGCCGGGATGTAGTCCATCACGCTCGTGCTCGCGCCCGATCGCGAGGTCTTCTCCACGTCGTTGATGTCGGCGAGCGATCGATAGGCGCTGCCCTTGAAGTTGTGCCGCAGGCCCAGCGTGTGGCCCACCTCGTGCATCGCCACGAGCGTGAGCCCCTGGACCACGAGCTTTTCCTTCTCGGCCTCTGAGAGGCCGCCCGGCGATGCGACGGCCAGGGCCGTGGCGGCCAAGGCGGTCTCGCGGGCGTGGCCCTCGAACAGCATGCAGGCACCGCAGCAGGCTTTCCCGTGGCCGGCCGGCGCCCCGGGGCCACCGCCGGTCAGGAGGGCGACCGATTCGGGGGTGAAGGTCTCATACTGCTGCCGCCAGAACTGGAGAAAGTCGGCGTCGAAGATGATGTCGGCGTCGAGGATCTGGCCGGTGCGGGGATTGACCCGCGAAGGGCCCATCGCGAAGCCCTGGCCGGCCGTAATCCAGCGGAAGGTGTTGTAGTTGACGTCTTCTGGGTCCCAGTCGGTCACATCAGGCTGCTGCCGAACCTCGATCGCATTGGCGAAGCCGGCCTGTTCGAAGGCCTCGTTCCAGGCCTCGATGCCCTTGCGGATCGCGGGCCGGTAGCGGAAGGGAACGGTCTTCTCAATCCAGAACACAATCGGCTTCTTGGGCGGCGAGACGGCCGCCTTCGGGTCGGCCTTCTCCAGGCTCCAGCGGTTGATGTACCGCACGAACCGGTCCTCATCGACCTGCTGGGAGAAGTCTTTGAGGGCCGTGACGAAGTAGCCCACCCGGTCGTCGGCCAGCCGCGGCTTGTAGGAATTCTGTGGCAGGAGGCTCAGCGAGTAGTGGACGTTCATTGTCACGCCCCGCGAGTCGGGGACGGTGTCGATCGTGGCGGCTCCGTTCGAGCCGTAGGTGGCCGCGACTTCGAGTTCGATGTTATCGGGAAAGCCTTTGACGCGACTCCAGGTGGAACGGTCGCGGGCGAAGGAGAAGCCTGGCAGTTCGGCGGAGATCCGCGGCAGGTCCGTGAGGAAGATGCCGCCGAGATCAACCACCTGGCCACCGGAGGGGCCGACCGTGACGATCGGCAGGCTGAACAGCACGCTGTCGGTGTAGGCGAGATCGACCGCCTTCTGCTCGGGGCTGCCCTTGGCGGCGAAGAACCGCACGTTCCGCCGGATCACCTGGATCGCGTCGTTGACCTTGCGAAATTCCCAGACCCAGTCGTCGCCGAAGCCGAGGCTCATGCCGCCGAGGAGCGAGCGGTCGCCGATGCCCTTGGCGATGCTCGTGAGCACGAAAAACTCCTTGCCAAGCACCGCGTCGGTGAGTTCGGCGAAGAGCTTGTCGTCCTTCTTCCAGAGGGTGATCAGCCCGGGCACCTTGACGGCATCCTTGAGGGCCACGGCGAAGGCGGGCTTGCCCCCCTTCTGCTCGGCGGCGGCCGCGGGCTTGCTCTCCTTCGCGGTCTCACCGGTGGATGCCTCGGCGGCGACGGTGGCGGGCTCCGCTGCGGCCTCGTCGGCCATTGCCCCGGTGGGGAGCGGCCTCAAGAAAGCCAAGCAAGCGGCGACAAACAGGATTCCGGCCCGGCGGAAACGCGAAGATTCGGCGAACGTCGGCATGAACAGATCCCTGAGGAAGGCAGGGCCCCGACCACAGGCGGCATCGCCTTGGACCCTTCCCGAAGGGTAGCATCGCTCGTGAGCCACGACCAATCGCGGGCTGATGCGGCATGTTTTTAGCGACTGACGACGCTCGCGCTCCCGGGCCGACGCCTGGTCTCAATGAGCTCGTCCGGCACTGGTTTCCAGGGGGCGGGAGCCTGAAGCCTGTTCCCCGGGGTGGCTTCAGTGGGGGCCCAATCTGGCTGGTGGAGGCTGACGCGGGCAGGTTTGTACTCAAGGCGTTCTCCGCCGGGAGTGATCCTGCGCGAGCTGCCGACGTGCACCAGCGGATGCGGAGGGCGCGGGCCGCGGGAGTGATCGAGGTGCCCGCCGTGGCCACGGCAGCAGGGGGCGAGTCGTTCGTGGCGGCGGGGGGGCACCTCTGGGAAATGATCGCCTTCGTCGAAGGGGCGCCTGCCCCGCGGCCCCGTCCGGCGCAGGTGAACGCGGCGATGGCCGTGCTGGCCAGAATCCACGCGGCCGTGGATGACGGCGGCATTGCGGGGCCGTCACAAGCCGTGGCCAGCCGCGTGGCTGCCGCCCGTAGCCTGCTCGAGCGGCCCTGGAGCTCGCTGCTGCCGGCAGTCAAAGCGGCCGAGCCGGGCACGCTTGCCTGGGTGGCGGGCCAGCGGGTCCGCGCCGCGTGCGGGATGATTGACCAGCGGATGCCGGGGATCCTCATGGCCATCGTCGGCCGGCCGCCTGCGATCGCCCGGCGGCAGTGGGTGCTGCGGGACGTGTGGAGCGACCATGTGCTTTTCAGTGCCGCCGATCCAACTCGCGTGGCCGGGATCATCGACTACGACGCGGCGGGTCTCGACACCCCCGCCACCGATTGCGGCCGGCTGCTCGGCAGTTGGCTCGAGCCGGATGCTACTGGTGCCGGATGGTGGGGTGAGCGGCTGGCGGCCTATGAGGCTGTGCGGCCCCTTGGCAACAGCGAGCGGCAGCTCGTGCCATTTCTCGCAGCCACGAGTGTGCTTTTTGGGCTCGATAACTGGTTTCGCTGGACGATCGAGGAAGGCCGGCAGTTTGGGTCGAGTTCGCAGGTGGCCGCCCGACTTGACCGGCTGGTTGAATCGCTGCCGATCGCCCTGGACGTGCTGGGGAATCACGGCTTGGGGCCGGGTTTGACCGCAGAAAAGTGCAGTTCGTAGACTTTTTTCGTCGAAATGTCCCATGGATGGGCAGCGTGGGTGTCGCCCGCTTGCAGGCGACACGAAGTCTCGGGATGACGGATCACCATGAACGTGTCCTTCGCGTCGGTCAGCCGCTGCCTGCTGGCCACGGTATTGCTTTTGAATTGGTCGGCCGCGAACCAGGCCGAGGATCTCGCCGGCCGGCTGGGCGGGCTCGACGCGGGCTTCGATCCGCTCGCCGACGTGTCAGCCGAGCTGGGTGAGCCGGTCGAGGTCGCGGCGACGATCGAGCCCGGTCGCGACGGCGGCCCCGACGAGCTTGTGATTCGGGCGGAGATTGAGGAGGGCTGGCACCTCTATTCCGTGACCCAGAAGCCGGGCGGCCCGCTCGCGACCAAGATCGCCGTGGCGGCGGACTCGGCTCGGCAGGTCACCGGGCCGTTTGTTCCCGACGAGAAGCCGCATGTGCGGATGGTCGACGACGTGCCGGCCTGGAAGGGCTTGCCGATCGAGGAGCATGCCGGCGAGGTGGTCTGGCGGGCGCCGCTGGCCGCTGGGGCCGGCGACGTGGAGGGGAGCGTGCGGGTGCAGCTCTGCCAAGACACGGCCTGCCTCCCGCCGCAGACGATCAGATTTGTGGCCCAGGCCGGGGCGGCAGCCGCCCACGGAGCAGCGGCACCTGCGGCCACCGCCGCCGCTCCGATCACCCACGCTCCCGACCGCACCCACGCCCGGATCGAGGCCAGTCTCACGGCGGCGGCCGGAGGCGGAGCCGACCGGCTTGTGATCCGGTTGGTGCCCGAAGGTGGCTGGCATCTCTACCGCCCGGCCGACTCGGCCCAGACCGAGATCGGCCAGGGCAAGCCCACGATCATCTCGGCTGATCCCGGGCAGGTCGTGGGAGCCTCGGCCACGGAGGCTGTGCTGGCCGATTCCGCCGAGCTGGCCGCGGCGGGTGCCGTGGAAGGGCCGGTGACGCTGGAGCTGAAGCTGGCCGAAGGCGTCGACCTCATCGAGGCGGTGCTCGGCTTTCAGACATGCAGCGATACCACCTGCGATCCCCCGTCGGCCGTGCGGCTGGTGATCGATCCCGCCGCGACTGATCCCGATGAGGCGGTGGCCTTTGAGCCCGCCAAGTATGGCGAGGCCGCCAAGACGCCTCTGCCGCTCGCAGTCGCCGCCGCATCCCCACCGCCGCAGCAGGCCGTCGCTACAGTCGAGCCTGCCGCGGAGCAGGCAGGAGAGCAGCCCGTCGAGGTGGCCGCGCCAGCCTCGCTGTCGCTGCCTCTGGCGCTCGCGATGGGTCTGCTCGGTGGGCTGATCCTCAACCTCATGCCCTGCGTGCTGCCCGTTCTCGGCCTCAAGCTGATGTCGTTCGCCCAGCAATCGGGGCGGGCCCAGCGGGAGGTCTTCATGATGAACCTCTGGTACTGCGCCGGGCTGTTCGCCGTCTTCTTCGCCCTGGCGACCGCAAGCGTGGCCGCCAACATCGGGCTGGCGAGTTCGAACCTCGGCTGGGGCCAGCAATTTGGTTCGGTGCCCTTCAAGATCGGCATGCTCGGGGTGGTGTTCGCCTTCGCGCTCTCCTTCCTTGGCATCTGGGAGTTGCCGATTCCCGGCTTCATCGGGGAGAAGGCGGGCCATGTGCAGTCGCAGGAGGGGCCGGTGGGCTCCTTCCTCAAGGGCGTGCTTTCCACCGTGCTGGCCACGCCCTGTAGCGGCCCCTTCCTCGGACCTGTGTTCGGCTTCACGCTTGGGCAGCCGACGGCCGTGACGTATGCCGTGTTTGGCTCGATCGCGCTGGGGATGTCGCTGCCCTATCTCGTGGTGGGAATGTTTCCGAGCCTCGTGAAATTCCTGCCCAAGCCCGGCGCCTGGATGGCCACCTTTAAGGAAGTGCTCGGCTTCGTGATGCTCGGCACCGTGGCCTACCTCTTCTATCTGTTGCGGCAGCAGCCCGACTGGTTCGTGCCGACCTTCGTGATGCTCGTCGGGATCTGGATGGGCTGCTGGTGGGTCGGCCGCGCCCAGGAGACGACCGGCATGGCGAGCTTCGGTCGCTGGGTGCAGGCCGTGACCCTCGGCGGGATCGTCGCCCTGGCCGGCTTCTTTTGGCTGGGCCCGCGGGAATCCTTCATCCGTTGGGAGAAGCCCTATTCACCGGCCCGGCTCGCGGAACTCCGTGAGAACGGGATGACGGTGATGGTCGACTTCTCCGCCGACTGGTGCCTCACCTGCAAGGCAAACCTCCAATTTGCGATCGAGACCGACCGGGTGAAGTCGACGATCACCAAAAACCGGGTGGTGCCGATGCTCGCCGACTGGACCGACGGCTCGGAGGAGATCCGCGAGGCGCTCGAGAAGCTCGGCAGCCGTTCGATCCCCGTGCTTGCGATCTATCCCTCGGGCAAGCCCGGTGAGCCGCTCCCCGACCCGATCGTGCTTCGCGATTTGCTCAGCGAGTCGCAGGTGCTTGCGGCTCTCGAAGAGGCCGGGCCTTCATGCTGCCCGCCCCCGGCGATGCGGGCCGCTTCAGCGCCGGTGTCACC
>JBJOHE010000180.1:0-4556 GCA_046047895.1 Planctomycetota bacterium
TGGGGGTGGAGCATGACGCGAGCGGGCAGGGGCTTGCCCGTGTGCTCGCGGTCGCCGCTGCGGCGGGCTCGTTGGCGTTTGGGGCCCTGGAGATGACGGCCAAACAGGAGGTCGCCCTCGATCTTTTTGTGGAGCAGGCGTTTGGGCCCTGGCTGGGCGCTGCGCTGCTCTCCACGTTCCACGTGGGCACCGAGGCCGGGCTCCCGCCGCTTGGCCTGCTGATGGAGCTCTACCTGTCCGGAGAGATGTCGGAGACGTTCTCCCAAATGGCCCGAGACGGCTTTCTTCCGTCAACACTCTCACACGGCTTTGCGGCCTCGTTTGGTGGGATGACTCGGGCGCTCTCCATTGACCGCGAACAGATGGCGGAACAGATGCGGACCGTCCTCGACGAGATCAACTCCGGGGCGTTTGCCGAGGCCCTCCAAGACGAGTACCGCAGCGGGTATCCGTGCGAGCCATTCCTCCACAAGGTGGTCGGCGACGATGACATCATCAGCCGCACCGAGCGAGGATTTCGTGAAATGGCAAACGTCTCACCTGATCACGGCCGTGAGGGTCCTCGTTAAGCCGGGCCGCGGCCTCCTCGGTGCGGCCGAAGTGTCGTGGTGGGCTTCTCGTGGAGCGGCGGGTTCCGGGCGGTCCTGGGGGCCGCCTCATTATTCGCCCGCGCTAGGCCCTCCCGCGGCGGCCGGGGGCACGGAGACGGAGATCGGCGCATCATCTCCACCGTCGGGAACATGGAAGAACGCGAAGGCGAAGATCGCGTAGGTGGCCAGCAGGAGCACGCCCTCCATCCAGGTCACCCGGCCATCGGTGATCAGCCCACGGGTGGCGGCCACGGCGATCACGATCGCGACCACCTCGATCGTCGAAAAGGCCAGGTCGATCGGCTCACCCACCATCGGCCCGAGGAGCACCAGCAGTGGGGCGACCAGCAGCACCATCTGGATCGTCGATCCCACCGTGACGGCCAAGACGAGTTCCTGCCGGCCTGAGCGGGCGAAGCGGATTGCCGTGAGAACTTCGCCGCAGCCCCCGACGCCACCGAGGAGCACGACGCCGCTGAACACATCTGAGAAGCCGAGGGCCTGCGCCATCGGCTGAAGCGACTCGGTGAGGATGTCGCTCACGAGGGCCAGGGCGGCGGCGGCCAGGCCGAGCCTGAAGAACTCAGGGACGAGAGCAGGCTCCACGACGGGATCGCCAGGCATCTCGAGCGGCCCCGACGCATCGGGGCGACGATTGAACACGGTGGCGACCAGGTTGAAGCCATAGACCAGGAGTAGCACGACCGCGATTTCGGTCGACAACTCCCGGGATGCCGCGGGAACGCCGGCCCGGAAGACCGCCGGCACAATGAAGCAGAAACTGCACAGCAGCAGCATCGAGGAGGCGGTGCGAAGTTGCTGCCGTTCAAATCTTTGGGAGCCGAACTTCAGGCCGCCGATCACCAGCGCACAGCCCAGTCCTACGAGCAGGTTTACGAGGATTGACCCGGTGAGCGAGGCCTTCACCACGGAGCCAAGGCCGTTGGTCAACCCGGTCAGCCCGATGATCAACTCTGGGGCGTTGGCGAGGGTGGCGTTGAGCAGTCCGCCTATCCTGGTGCCCAGTCGTCCGGCGAGTCGCTCTGTGGCGTCGCCCATGATCTCGACGAGTGGCAGTATCGCCACAAGCGCGGTGCCAAACACCAGCGAGGGATCCGCATTGCTCAAGTGGATGAGCACGGTGAACGGCACAAAAAGCAGCAGCCACTTCATCGGTCGTTACTGTAATGATCGAGCCCGGCAGGTCCACCCGAGCTCGGTCCACCGCTGCGCGGTGCCAGCGACGCCGGTCGGCCCCGGCGATGGTCGGGCCTGATCAAACAGTGGGCTGGTTGACTGTCACGGCAACGCATGCCCATACTTTCCTTGAAACAGTCCCGGAACAGTGTCGCTTCGTGGTGCAGCGATTGAGGGAAACACCTCCCCTGCGGGGCAGAGGACATCGCCGAGGCCCGTCGAATGAGGATGCGATTCAAGCGGTCATCACCGGTCGGTCGCCGGCGGATAGATCCTGGCGTGTGCCAGCCTGAGCCCCTGGAAACTCGGGCACTGTTGTGTGCCACGATCCCCGTGGTCGTCGGGAGCAACCCCGGTTCGGGCACGGCGATTGATGCTCAGGCCGATCATTCGCCGCTCTCACTCATGGGAGCCGATCTCCAGGTGACTGCCTCGTCGCTTGGTGACGATCTTGTCATTGCGTCCTTGCCGCATCCTTCGCTTGCATCGTTTCGCGTCAATCAGACCGGCGCCACGGGTTCCAGCGCAGATGCGGCCATCGACGCGGTCGTGAGTGGGTTTTCTGCCGACGTCCAGTCGGTCTGGTTTGACTCGCAGGCCACATATATCGTAGCCACCGGCGTGCCTTCCTATGACGTAGGGCCTTGGCTCGACGGCAACCCATCCGTGGCCACCGACCGCAATTGGATCTTCCAGATACCGCACGATCCCCAGCCAAATACCGGCACGACAACCAGCACGCCCCTCGGCAACATAGGCGTCTACGTCAATGGAGTTCCAATCTACGACGCTCAAGATGGGATGTCGTACAGCAACCAGGGTGTTTGGCGGCAAAACGCGATAGTGTTTGAAGAGTTGGGCTTTGATTCAGCACTTGGTCACCCGTCGCCCGTGCAGACAGGCGGAGGACCTGGCGGTCCTGGTGGTCCTGGTGGTCCGCCCCCGCCGCCTCCCGGTGGCGGCGGTGGCGGCGGTGGCGGCGGCGGGGGCGGCGGCGACTTTGTCGACGGTGCCTACCATCACCACGAGAATCCCGTGTCGCTGCGGTCCCAACTTGGAGACGATGGGTCGGGGCACTCCCCCATCTTGGGATGGGCGTTCGACGGGTATCCGATCTACGGACCCTATGGCTATGCCAAGCTTGATGGGACTGGCGGCGTGGTCCGACTCGCCAGCAGCTACCAACTCAAACAGGGAACTCGCCCCAGCGGACCGGGCGGCACCTACGACGGCTCGTACATTGAAGACTATGAGTATGTCGCCGGCAGTGGCTTCCTCGATGAGCACAATGGGCGGTTCGCCATCACGCCGGAGTATCCAGAGGGCACGTACCACTACGTCGTCACGATCGATGCCAATGGCGAGGCGGCCTATCCCTACGCCATCGGCCCCACCTTCTATGGCGAGGTGAAGACAGCAAACCTTACGGGCTCAGTGGCGTTACCCAGTGCTGCCGTGCAATACAACGGTGATGTCGTCCTCACTGTGCCGGACGGCACGACCCTGACCGATGTTTCCGCCCGAGCCAACGATGTGCGGCTCGTGAAGCAGGGGCTGGGCACCCTCGTGTTGGACCAGGCCAACACCAACTCCGGCGGCCTGCTCGTCGAGGCTGGTGAAGTCATTGTCAAAAACGTGGCCAGTTTGGGGACGGGGCTGCTTGAGATCCGAGCTGGTGCCAGGGTAACGCTCGATGTGGGAGCGAATCGGATCCCCCTTGCGCGGCTGGAGCTCCTCGGATCGGGAGCCCTCGATGTTGCCTCCGGTTCGTTCCTGCTTGCCGCGGGCAGCTACGACCTTGCAATGGTACGTGCCCTCATCGAGACAGCCCGCAGCAGCGGCACATGGTCAGGTGTCGGGATCACGAGCAGCAGCATTCAGTCGGAAACCTTCCGGGCCGTTGGCTACTCCGAACAGCCGGATGGATCCCTGGTCATCGGCTATTCTGCCGTGGGTGATGCAACCATGGACGGTAGCGTGAACATCCAAGACCTCGTCGCGATGGTTGCATCTGGAAAGTATGGGAGTGAAGAAACTGATGCCCAGTGGTGGGAGGGCGACTTCAATTACGACGGGCTCTTCAACATTGTCGACATGGTCGCCGTCTCGGCCTCAGGTCTCTACAACAGCGGCCCATATCAATCGACCGCGATGGAGGCTTTGTCTGCGTCGAGCGAGCAGGTCGTGTTTCTTTCCGCTGCGGAGAGCCCGATGACGGCCGATACCCCGGTGGCCATCGACAAGCACGCAGCTGCTGGTGACCACCCCTTGCCCTCCATTGGGCCCTCCCTCGCAGGCCAAAGCCGAGGCTGGTCTGTTGGACAACTCGCCTGGCTTGCGCTCCTCGACCAGGCAGCCCTGCCATCCCCTACAAAGCGAACGGTGACCTTCCGGAGGCTTGGGGGGGCGTAGAGCCTCGAATGCTGTGCTCAGTTGACGCTCTCTGACAATCTGGGCCTGGGCGATGAGGTATGTCGATCGTGTGGTGGATCGCCCGTCGAGCATGTTGCTCAGCTCCGCACTGGTTTCATTCCCGAGGGTAGGCCATCCGACGCTTGCGGAAAAGCTTGCGTCAAACCTATCCTTATGGAGGTCGCGGGGTTCCTGCGGTTCAGGTTTCGACAGTCACCGTTGAGCTCACTCTGAGCTCAGCCAACAGCGGTTCCATAAAGCCGCCATCAGCCATGGCCTCTCCGAGTGTTGCTCAGTACGTCCTCGCCCGTTTGTCACAGCTCGGCCTCGACCGCATCTTTGGCGTTCCGGGCGATT
>JBJOHE010000181.1:0-3152 GCA_046047895.1 Planctomycetota bacterium
GTTGAACAAAGGCCATGCTTGTGGCGACGGATGCCACGCATGCTGCGGTTCGCAACAGACGCTCGGATTTCATGAGCTCCCCCCTTGGCTGTAGTCGTATCGATGATCCTGCCGAGCAGACGCCGCGAGAACGTTCCCTCGCGGATATTCACCTGCCCCCGCAGCGGTATTCAATCGCGGCGGCTTGCGAGCTGCAATGACTAGTTCTTGTCAGTTGGCCGGGCCGGGGGCTGTGGAATTCGCCAGCCTTGGAGTCCGCCGGGAGGGGGGGGTCACTCGCCCACGCGGACATTCCGCTCGACGAGGCCCTCGACGTGGTCCAGCCGGCTGGCCGGGTGGCGGGCCCGGTGGACATGCAGGTTTTCGAGGGTCACGTTTTGCACGGGGCAGTCGGGATCGCCCAGGATGCGGACCGGGGTGTCGGTTTCGTCGAGTTCGATGTCGCTGAGATGGATGCCCTCGATCCGGGTGAGTCGCTCCTCGTAGGTGGGCACGAGATCCCGCCACTGGTAGAGCACATCAGTCTCGATGCTGAGAAGGGCCGTGCGGGTGCGGGCGGCGGCGATCCGCTCGATGTGGATATTCTCCACGAAGCCGCCCCGGCGGCGATTCGTCTTGATGAACACGAGATTGAAGGGCTCGCCCCGCTCGAACCGGCAGTCGTGGACGTAGACATTCCGGATGCCGGCCGAGAGTTCGCTGCCGATCGCCACCAGCTGATGGCCGCGGCGGACGGTGCAGTTGCGGATCACGACGTTTTCGGTGGGCACCCCGAGCCGCCAGCCGTCGCGGTTGCGGCCGGCCTTGATCGCGATCGCGTCGTCGCCCTGGTCGAAGATGCAGTCTTCCACGAGCAGGCCGCGGGTCATCTCCGGATCGATGCCGTCGTTGTTATGGCCGTGGGCTTGGATGTCGACCCCACGAACCACGACCGACTCGCAGAGCAGGAGGTGGATCGTCCAGAACGGGCTCCGGCGGATCTTCACGCCCTCGATGAGCACGTTTGTGCAGCGGTTGAACTGCACGAATTGGGGCCGCAGGTGGGCCTCCCCCTCGGCCATCTGCCGCTCTGCGATCGGCACGTCGGTCGAGGCCATTGCATAGAGCCGCTTCGAGGCCTCCAGGTGGGCCGGCGGTCGGCCCGACCAGGCCTTCCAGGTGCCCATTTCCGCCTCCAGCATGCCCGGGCCGGTCAGGGCCACGTCATCGCAATCGAAGGCGTAGACGAGCGGGGAGTAGTTGAAGCATTCCATGCCCTCCCAGCTCGATTGCACGGCTGGCAGATAGCGGTCGGGATCGTCGCTGAATCGCAGCACGGCCCCTTCCGCCAGATGGAGGTTGACGTGGCTCGCCAGGTGGACGGCCCCCGTGGGCCAGACGCCCCGGGGAATCACGACCCGGCCACCGCCCGCAGCGTGGCAGGCCGCGATGCTGCGGGCGATGGCGGCGGTGGCATCTTCGCCCGCCCGGCCGCCGAAGTCGGTGATCGGGAAGTCGCGATCCGGGAAGATCGGCACGAGCAGCGGCGGCATCTCGAAGGGGGCTTCGACCTGGAGCGGCTCATGCTCGAGGGCCGTTGCGACGGCTGGGGCAGTCACCCAGAGGGCAACGAGCAAGAAGAGAATCGTTTCGCCGCAGCCCGACAGGAGGCGGAGAGGGAGCCGGAGCATGCAAGCGGTCATGACAAGAACCTCGGGTCCATCTGGGGTTTTCGTGGGTAAACGCGAAGCGGCCGGGGTTGCCCATGCCATCTCGCCGGACGTTCGCTCCAGGCCGACCAATCCGCGCGGCGGATCGGTGCCCGGCCACTGGCAGGAGTGGGCTCAGGGCTTGGGGCCGAGGTCGATCCGAAGTTCGCCCCCGCCGCCCGTCACCTCGTGGGTGAGTCCGGACGTGTCGAACTTCATGAACTTCTTGTCGAAGGGCATCAACTGGGCCTGCGGCGAGTCGATGCCGCCGGCCAGCGGCGGAGGAACGAGCCGGAGCCGGTAGCTGCCGGCCAGAACGCCCTCGTCGCGGTTGCGGCCGGTGAGGGTGAAGGAGCCGTCGGGGTTGATCATCCCGCGGGCCATGATCGGCTTGCCGTCCACCACAGCCTCGGCGATCACAAAGCCCTCCGCGGCATATGGGCTGCCGTCGGCGTAAGCCACCTTCCCCTCCACCGAATACCGCGGCGGGCCGCATCCGACGGCTACGAGGGCAAGCAATAGCGTTGCGGCGAGAGAGCGACGGATTGGAAGGAGCAACGGCATCGGCGGGGATCGGTCTCGCGGGAAGGCTCAATAGGAAGGGATCGTCTCGCCGTCGCGGCGGTCAGCGAGCAAGACGAGCACGGAGCCGGCTAGTTCCGTGGAGAGAAACTCCACCCGGCCGTCGCCGAACACGAAGGGCACCACGTTTTGATGATGGCTGCCGAAGGTCAGGTAGCGGCCATAGGTGTCGGGTTCGGCGGCGAGACCCTCCGGCCCCGCCTGCCGGTTGGCGCACTCATGGCAGGGGGAGCGGGGCGTGTAGGTGGTGTCATCGCTGCCCTTGCCATACTGCCCGGCCGGCGCCCACTTCTCTCCCACAAATAGGGTTTTTGTGAGCCCGTCGGAAATCTGCTTGAGCGACAGCCCGCGGAAATCGGGAACGCCCGAGAGTTTCCACATCCGCAGCGGGAACGGGCCGTAGGAGTTGCTGTTGTTCTTGATCTCCGGATCGCTGAACCAGCCGGGGCCGTAGTTGGCGGCGTAGTCGCTGCACATGTAGCCCGTGAGCGGGCCGGTGGTGGCCACCTTCGTGTCTCGCGGGGCCGAGGGGCAGAACATCGTGGAGATGATCGTCTGGGCCGCTCCGGTCTGCTTGAACCTGATGTGGTCGAGGTAGTTGACGCCGTCTTCCTTCTGGGTGGCCCCCGGGATGTCCATCGTGAACAGGTCGTAGACCGTGCCCTGCTCGATGAACGGGAGGATATGAACCACCCAGGTGTGCGACCGCTGGTTGTTGCCCGAGCGGGCCCGGGGAAACCGCTTCTTAGCGTCGAGATGCCCCTGCAGCCCCAGCCCGACCTGGCGGAGGTTGTTGCCGCACGAGGTGCGGCGGGCGCTTTCCCGGGCGCTCTGCACCGCCGGCAGGAGCAAGCCGATCAGCGTGGCGATGATCGCGATCAC
>JBJOHE010000182.1:0-15482 GCA_046047895.1 Planctomycetota bacterium
AACCTCGCCAAGCTCTACGCGGCCCAGGGCCGCTTCGCCGAGGCCGAACCACTCTACACCCGGGCGGTGGCGATTCGCACGAAGCGGCTCGGCCCGAATCACGCCGCCACGGCACAGTCCCGCGGTGAGCTCGAGGCCATGCAACGCGCGCGGGCCGAGCAGCCCGTGGGATCGTAGGCGACTCGCCGCTTCGGCCGGCCCCAGCCGGGGAGTTGGCGGAGGCTGGAGAAACCCTGCGGCCGGCGGAGAAGCTGTGGCGCCCATGAAGGCGGGCTCAGCTCTGAGAGCCGGCCCGCCGATCTTCCTGGCACCAGTCCTGGAGGCTCGCAACCGATGGCCAGCAAGAAGCATTCGAAGAAGTCGCTCTCCCAGCAGGTGATGGGGGTGGCGACGATGGGGATGCCGGCACCCGTCCAGCAGGTGGCGGCTTCGAAGTGGGGTTCGAAGCTGCTGCTCCTGATCGTGCCGCTCTTGATCGCCAGCGGGGTGATCACGATCTCCTTCACCGGCGGGAAGCCATCGGTCAACATCAACGAGCAGCGGGCCCAGCAGGTGGGTGAGGAACTCCGCGAGGACGCCGTGCGGGCCGCAGAGCAGGTGCGGGAGCGAAACGCCAACCGCTTCCGCTGATTGGCACCCCGTTTTGGCCGCTTGGAGCGGGGCTGGGGGCTGATCGCCAGGCGATCAGCGGCCTGGTAGGATTCTGGCCGCTGGCGGCCTGGGCGGCTGCCGCAGACCTTGCCCGCCCGACGCGAACCCCCCGATGGTCGAAGATTACCTCACCTGGGAGACGCGGTTCCTCGTGCCGCTCGTCCTGGCGGTGGCTGTGTTTGTCTACCGCCGTGACGAGGCCGAGGAGATCAGGTGC
Organism: Planctomycetota bacterium; assembly: GCA_046047895.1. Taxonomy (GTDB): domain Bacteria; phylum Planctomycetota; class Planctomycetia; order Pirellulales; family UBA1268; genus QWPN01. Next base: position 869 of record JBJOHE010000182.1, read on the forward strand.
CTCTGGCTGGCCACGGGGATCGCCGTGGGTTTCGTGGGGCTGAACTCGCTCCTCGTGTCGCAAGCGCGGCTTGGCCTGCCGGCGAGCATCGCTTTTGGGCTGCTCGTCACGGCTTACGCGATCTGGCCGGCAATCCGCCCCAGCCTGCTCGCGGCGGCGATCGGTGGGGTCGCGGCCTGCGCCGCCGCCGCCGCGCGGCTGGCCGCGGCCGGGCTGCCCTTCGGGCTGGAAGAGGGCCACTCGGTCGACATTCCCGCCTTGATCGCGGCGGCGGCGGCGGGGCTTGCGACGACCGCAGTTGTTCAATGGGGCGGCCGTCGCCTCCTCGGCCGCGTTGATGGCGGCAGCCTTGCCGACCTGTAGGCAGGGTGGTCCCTCACCGCACCGAGAACGTGGCGACAACCGGCCAGTGATCGCTCGTGTCGCGATCGGCCGGGGCGGTTTCCCAGTATTTGTCCCAGTGGGTCTCAGGCGAGTCGACGCCGCTGCGGACGGCGAGATCGCGACGGACGGCGATCGACGTGAACACGAGATCCTCCCGGCCCGGAGCGTCTTCGAGCAGGCTGGGCGAGACGAGGATGCGGTCGTACTGCTTGCCGTCGAGCAGGTGGGTGCGGCGGTCGACCGGATCAAGATAGCGGTGGAGGTCGACGAGGTCGTCTACGTCGCCGGGCGTATCGCGGCCGGTGAGGGCCGCCAGATCGGAGCCTTCCGGGGCGGGCAGGTCGATCGTCTCGCTGTTGGTGTCTCCCAGCACGATGATGTTTTCACCGGCGGCGATCCGGCCGCGAAGCCAGGCGTGGACCAGCCGGGCCTGACGGGTGCGGGGCTCCACCGCCTCTTCACGGGCCCGAAAGTGGACGGTGAGGATCGTCACCTGTTCCACGCCGTCGCCCACGGGCACGTCCACCACGATCTCGGCATGCTTGGCGACGTTGTGGAACTGGTCGCTCTCGAACATCGCCCGCGACTGCTCATAGCGGGCGATCCGCGTGATGTCGGTGCCCTGCCGCACAAGGAAGCCGACGTCCTGCTCGGTGTGGTAGTCGGAGCCCTCGACGAAGCCGATCCGGTAGCGGGCTGCCCCGAGCCGGCCAAGGGCCTGCGTGAGGTAGTAGAGCACCCGCTGGCCCTCGATCTCCTGGAGGGCGAGCACGTCGGGCTCGAGCGCAGCGATCGCCTCAGCCACCGTGTCCCGCTTCCAGTTCCAGGCGGCGCGATCGGGGGCCGACTGCTCACGGGCGAGCTTGGAGTAATTGTCGCCCGCCGTCTCGTCGTAGAACCATTCGAGGTTCCAGGTGGCGACGGTGAAGTCTTGGTCGCTCCCGCGGCCCGCCGGCTCGGCGGCGGCGAACGGCCCAAACACCATCACCAGCGCCCAGCAGGTCGCGAGCGGCCCGAGCCGGCGGATCACGGGTGAGGACAGAGGGGCAAGACGCAACGTCGGCATGGCGCACTCCTGAAAGCCGGAGCCGCCAAGCCTAGCAGACGCCCGCCGTCGGCCGTCGATTGGCGTCAGCCAGCCTGACTCGCGTCGCGATCCGCCGCAGCGGCCCGGCGGACGCGGCGAGCGCCCGCCAGGGCTGCCAGGGCGGTGAAGGCGACCAGGCCGGCCACGGCCGGCTCAGGAACGATTGAGAACTGGCTGTTGTGATCGACCACGGCCCACACGCTGTCGGATAACGGATCACGGCCGTAGGCACCGACGTAGAGCGCGAGGTCGCTGCCATGCTGGGTCTGGAAGTCGGCAAAGCTGCCGACGTAGCCGAGCTGAGAACCCGTCGCCGTGGTCACCAGATTGCCGTCCACGGCCGCCACCCAGGTGGGGCTGCCGCCCGAAGTGGCGTTCCAGCCCAGCACGAGGCCTGCCTCGGTGCCCGAATCGAGCGTGGGGGAGTAGCCGATCGAGAGCACGAAGGGAGACGAACCGGTCGGGGTCGTCAGGTCGAGCACGTCGGCGAACAGGCCAACCTGGGTGGGCAGCCAGGCGGCCTCCATCGAGCCGCCGCCGGCCGCGACCGTACCGGCCAGGATTTCGGCCGAACTGGCAGCCGAGGCGGTCGTGAACCCTGCCAGGTTCGTGCCGGCCGCAAGGGGAAGACTGCCGCCCGAGGTCAACGACACCACGCCACCCGGCTCGGTCGTCACCGCGTTGCCGGTGCCTAGGTCGAGCGTCGTGGAGACGACGAGCCGACCGCTGCTCCCCACCATGACATTCCCGATCCCAAGCGCGGTCGGCACGCCCGCGACCAGGCTGCCCTCGCTCACAGTCGAGCCGCCCGTGAAGCTGCCGGCGGCCGTCAAGGCAAGCGTGCCCGCGCCCGTCTTCACGAGCCCGCCGCTGCCCACGAGCCCGGCCGGGAGCGTCAGGGTGGCTGCCTCGTCGCTGACGGCGATCGTGCCCTCGCCGGCAAGCGTGATCACGCCCGCCCGAGAAACGGAGCCGCCTTCGTAGGCGAGGCTGCCGCCGGAGGTCGCTGCCCCAAGCGAGAGCGGGCCCGAGCCGATGTTCGCCGCCGCCGCCAGGCGGAGCGTGCCCTCCTCGATGCTGATGCCGCCGGTCGTGGTAATCGAGGCCGAACCGTTCACGAGCACCTCGCCGGCCGTCGTCTTCACGATCGGGGCCGAGCCGGCCACGGCGTAGGTGCCGCCGGTGACCACGCCGCTTGTCCAGGAAAGGGGGGCGGAGCCTGTCGCGTTGAGGCTGCCCTGCTGCAGATCGAGCGAGCCACCCTGGAGTTGGATGCCGCCGAGATCCTCGCCCTCCTGCCAGATCACCTGGCCGCCGGAATTCGCCGTGATGATCGTGTTGCCCGGGAGGTCGGGGTTGCCGATGCCGGCGTTGCCGAATTGGAACGTGCCGCCGTCGTTCACGAGGATCACCGCGGCCCCAAAGTCGCCGCCGAGGCCCTGGTCTTCGATCCGCACCTCGCCCCCGTCGATGGCGACGGAGCCCGTGAATCCATTGCTGCTGCCGGTGAAGATGATCCGGCCGGTGCCCTGCTTCGTGATGGAGCCGAGGCCCGACACCACGTCGGTGAAGGTGAGGTCGCTCGTGTTGTCGACCACCACCTCGGCGCCGGCTGCGATGGCGAGCGAGCCGGCGCCGCCCCCGTTGCCGATCGCCAGCCGGCCGCCATCGACCGTGGCTCCGCCGCTGAAGGAGCCGCCCGTGAAGCTGGCCGTGCCCGCCGTGACGGTGAGCGGGCCCGTGACGCTGCCGGCCGTCACGGCCGCGGAACCGCCGCTGACGGTGAGCGGGCCGCCGAGCGTGGCATTGCGAACGTCGAGCAGGCCGGCCGCGACGGTGACCGGGCCGGCATAGCTGATCGCGGTGGAGTCGTCGCCCAGTTGGAGCGTGCCTGCGTCCACCGTGGTGGACCCGGTCGATGCGTTCGACACCAGCACCGTCGCCAGCCCGGCGCCCTGCTTGGTAAGCCCGCCGGCACCAGTGATCGCGCCGCTACCGCCGAGCACGTAGGTCTGGGACGCGTTGTCGAACAGGATCGAGCCGGGAGCGACGTCTCCGACCACCGCCACGGTGCCGGAGGCCGCCGTGTCATCGAACGCGATCTTGTCACCGGTGAAAAAGTTGGTGACGGTCGTGCCGCTCGATGCCAGCACCCAATTGAAGCTGCCGCCGACGTCGATCGCCGTGCCCGAGTCCCAGGTGGAGGAGGTCGAGCCGGTCCACCGCAGACTGTCGGCCGCCGTGATCTCGAGGTCGATCGTGGTGTTGTCGGTGTCATACACGAGGCTGCCGGTCAGCCGCTGGGGCAGGGGGGCGAGCGTGAAGCCCGATCCGATGGCCGAGCCGGAATAGTCGATCAGCGTGAACCGGCCCACGCCTAGCGCGCCAGAGGTCGCGATCGACAGCGGGTTGTCGCCACCGAGCGACAGACCATCGGCCTGGGTGATCTCCAGGAGCGTAACGGTCGGGTTTTCCGGGCTCGCCAGTTCGAACCCGATCGCGGCGGCGTTGGCCAGGCTGAGGGTGGGGGTGGTGAAGCTGGCGACGGTGGCCCCACTTGAAACCCCGAAGCCGCCGCCGGTCACGCTCACGCCTCCGGCGGCGGTGCCGGCAGCCATCACGAGCGTGCCCGCCTCGACGGAAATCGGGCCGGTGAAGTCGGTCGGGGCGGTGAAGGAGATCCGGCCCGACCCGGCTTGGGTGAGCTCGCCGGCGCCAGCCAGGCTCCCTGCGAGATCGAGCGAGCCGCTGCGATCGAGCACGAATTGGGCACCGGCAGCCACGCTGATGTCACCGGCGAGCGAGCCGGTCGAGCCGCCGGCACCGAGCCGGAGCGTGCCGCCGGAGACGGTCGTGCCGCCGGTGAAGTCGTTGTCGGTGGCGAGGGTGACCGAGCCCGCGCCGGTCTTGATCAGCCGGCCGGCCCCGGTGATGCCGCCGGCCCCGGCGAGGGTGTAGTCGCGAGCATCGTTGGCGAAGGTGACAAGCTGCGGCGCGACGGCCGAGTCGACGGCCACGCTCACGGCCCCCGAACCGTCGGCGGAGTCGTCGAACACCACGCGGTCGGTGTCGATGAAGTTGGTGGCCGTGGCTGCGGTTTCGAGCAGCCAGTTGTCGGTGCCGCCGCTGCCGACCGCCGTGCCCCGATCCCAGACGCTGGATGCCGAGCCCTTCCAGACGAGCGAGTCGACGACGTAGGCCGTGCGGAGTTCGGGCCGGCGATTGGCGTCGGCGTTGCCGCCGCCGCCGAATGTCCAGCCGTCGGTGGTGCCAGCTCGAATCAGCAGGCCGTTGTTGGCAGCACCGTCCTTCCAGGCCGTGACGGCCGACGACACGTCGATCCAGGCCTGGGCGTTTTGCGACAGGGCTGCCGTGGAGCCGGCGGCCGCCGCCACGTAATCGGTGCCGGCCACAGGGCCAGTCTCGCCGAATCCAGCGTAGGTGCTCGAGGCGTCCCAGGCCGAGAGCATCTGGTAGACGCCGTAGGGCCCCGACGTCTGGTCGTTGCTGCCGCTTCCGGTCGTGAGCACAAGCCAGCTCTTGGCGACAGCCGCGCGGGTCGGAATCTGATCGGCGGCCGAGCCGAGGATCCCGTCAAACTTGATCAGGCCGAGCAGATCGGGGCTCGAGCCACCGGGAGGGACGCCGCCATCCGGACCGTCGAGGGCCACGGTCGAGGCGGCGGTGACGTCGCTCGTCGCCCCGGTCACGCCATGCAGCGTGATCGCCGCCATCGACCCATACCCGGCCACGCCCGGCTTGACCGACGCGATCGTCGTCGGCTCCGTGGTGTAGGTGACGGACAACTGCGGGCGGTTGGCGACGGTCGCGTTCGCATTGGCGGCGATGATCCAGGCGTCGGTCGTCTGGGCCTGAAAGACGATGCCGTTATTCGTGAGTTCGCCGTCGGCCCAGCTCTGGACGAGCCCCGGGGCCAGGCTGACCGTCACGGGCGTGTTGCGAGCGGGGGCCCGCACCGAGCCCGCGCCGAGCGTGGCTCCGCCGTTGGCGTAGGTGGGGCCGTTCGTGCCGGGGGCCCCGGTCGTGTTGCCCAAGTCAGCGAGGCTCGCCGCCGAGCCATAGGCCCCCGTGAGGCCCGAGATCAGGAAGTAGCCCCCACTGCCATCATTCGAGCCGTTTGGCGTGACCACGTTCACGGCCGCGTCGAGGATCGTGGCACCGGCCGGAATCTGGCCGGGCTCGCTGCCGAACAGCGAGCCAAACGTCAGGAAGTATTGCGACTCGGTTCCGTCGCCGCTGCTCGATCCATCGATCCCCGCGGTCGAGAGGCCCGTGAGGTTGGCGGAGACCGTGAGCCGGGCGTCGCTGCCGGCTGCGTAATCTGCGGTGCCTTGCTGAAAGGTGGCGACGCTGGTTGTGACCTGGGCCATGCCATCCGAGCCGGTGAAGCCACAAATGCAACCGACGAGCAGCAGCAGGATCGAAGGGGTCGGGAACCGACGCATCGGAGGTGTTCCAGGGGGGGGAGGGCGGCGGGATGGAAGACCGGCAGTCGTGAGGCCGCGGGCGAAATCCCAGGGACTGGTCCCGAATCTGCCCGCGGCGGGATGCTCGCAGACCGCCGTGAGGCCAGCGTGAGCCAGCCGTGAGAATCTCGTGAGCGGCTGGCCGGTAGCCGGCGACTCAGCTGGCCGGGTCGCCGTGGGCCCGGAGCTTGGCGACCACGTCACGGCCGAGCACGGCCCGAAGCTTGAACGACAGCCCAGCGCTTCTGTCGAGGAGTTTGGCGAGGTCGCCCTGCGGCCAGACGAGCACCCGGCAGGGCTTGGTGGCCACTACGTCGGCGGCCGCCCGGTTGCCCGAGAGAAAGCTCATCTCGCCGACGAATTGCCCCGGTTCCAGTTTGGCGATCACGCGGTCGCCGGCTCGCACGGCCATGCCACCCGCCGTGAGCACCATCATCTCGGGTACGACCGCTCCTTGCTCGACCACCCGCTCCCCGGTCGCCACGTCCCGCCAGGAGGCCCGCTTCAGGAGCTTGAGAAACTCACTGACCGAAAGTTCGGGGAAGACCCGCTCATAAAGCTGCCGCTCCGGACCCTGAAGACTGCGGGGCCATCGCTCGAATACGAGGATCGCGATCTGGACGAGATTGACGAAGGCGAACAGGGCGTTCCAGCCGATCGGCGCCCAGAGCGGATGCTCGCCGCAGCGGCAGTAGTAGGGCATGAGCGAGAGCCCGGCAGCCACCGACAACACCCGCAGCCAGAGGATGTCGCGGACGAGGTACGAGCAGAGGTAGAGGACGTTGGCCACGTGCACCATGTCGGTGGCGCACGGGCTCCAAATCATGACCGCGAGGGAACCTGCGGCGAACATCGATCGTTCTCCAGAAGGGAATGCTCGGCCGGGCCTATCCAGCGGCGGACCAGCCCAAATCAGCCGCACCGCTTCTTCCGTACCACGGGCGTCTCGTGCTCGTCGGTCACGTCCACCTGGTCGGAACCGATCTCAAACTTCCAGCCATCGATCACGGTGCCTTCGGTCTTGAGGTGAGACGTGAGGAAGAAGAGCCGCCGCCGTGCGTCGCCTTCGGGGCCGGGCGGGATGTCGGCGAACCGATCGCGGAGGTAGTAGGGGGCCCAGGCCTGCGAGTAGAGCGTGGCCTTCACCCGGAGCTTCTTGCAGTCGAAGCAGGTGGGAATCGTCACCCGGTAGCTCGTGATGTCGCCTCCCTGGCCGTCGGCATACTGCGGGTCGTCGCCGGTGCCGTGCGGGTGCGTGGCTTCCACGAAGGCGGCGGGCATCTCAGGGCTCGGCCCCCGCGGCGACCAGCCCTGCGGCAGCAGGCGGTTGTCTTTCACCTCGCGAGCCCGATGGAGAAAGCTCGTGGTGAACCGGCCGGCCGCGTCCTTTGTGAGCTCCTCGTAGACCTGCACCTGGTCCGGGGAATCGATGAGCCGGTGGTGGGGCTGGTAGGCAGGCTCGCCGTCGGCGCCGGCCGTGAAAAACTCGCTGGGCAAAACCTTGCCGTCGGCTCCCACGAGCACCCCTGCGGCATTGGTCATCCCCGAGGCCCAGATCACCCGCTCCCGGCCGGTGGTGCGGTCGATCACGAGAAACTCGATCCACAGCCGGCGGAATCCCACCCCGCTGGGAAGCCGATGGCCCGTGAGGTTGGTCACCTTCACGTCGGCGGCGATCGTGTGGCCGGTGGCTTCGACGTTCAGGAGTTCGACCGTGGCAGTGTTCTTTCGGGCGTTCTGCACGTAGTTGTCGATCGCGAAATGGACGCCCTCGACGCCCGTTTCATAATCAGCCGTGCGGACGCCCAGCACGTCGTTGAACTGACGGAAGACCTCGAGCAGAAAGACGTTCGCCCCCTGAAAGGTGTGCCGGCGGTAGCCTTCCTTGCGGAACCGCACGAGGGCATCCTCCCGGGGAATGCGGTTGTCGGAATCGGGATACGACTGATCCTGGATCACGGCGATCTTCGTCTGGATCTGGTCGATGGCGACCGAGCCGTCGGGGCTCTCGTAGCCCGTCGGCATGTGGCACTCCTGGCAGCTGCGAGACTCGGCCGTGCGGCCGAACTCGTCCTGATACTTGCTGTTGAGCCACTCGAGGTAGGTCGCCTGTTCGATCCGATGCTGGAACGGCTGGAATGCGGGGTTCTTCTCGGAGGCGAGCAGCTGGGCCACCGTCGCCCGCGACGGCGGCTCGGCCCCCGCAGGGGTCGGTCCGGCGATCGGCCAGTCGACCACCGGCAGGTTGATCACATGGCAGCTGCCGCACATCCGTGACGACTTGATGAACGGGCTCGGCTTTGGCGCCGCCCCAAGCGTGGTTTTCATCACTCGCGGGGCGATGTCGGCAAAGGGGCCGTAGATCTCGTCGGCCGGGCCCGTCTTGTATTGGCCGGTGATCGAATTGGCGAGGAAGCCGCGGAGGTCGGGGTATTCCTCGACCATCCCGTGGCAGACGGTGCAGCTCACGCCGTCGCGGGCCAGGGCACCGTACTTGTGGTGGGGGTCGGCGGGGTCGGTGACATGAAGCCACTCCCGCTGAAAGTTGGCCCGGGCGTGCCAAGGGGCGTCGGCCAGACCCTGGTCGTGATCGTATTGCCGCTTGCCCATCGCGCCGTGGCACCGCAGGCAGGTGTTGACCACCTGATCGCCCGCCTGCCGGGCCTGCTCGGCGGGCAGGTCGGTGGCGAGCCGGGCGAGTTCGCTCTCGAGCTGCGCATGAAAGACGGGGTCGCGACCGGCCAGCCCCATCGGCGACCACCGCCATTCGCCGTAGGGAGAAACGTTGAGCCCGCCCCGATCGGTCTCCAGGAACATGATCGGCCCGTAGGCATGCTTCGTACTCGCGCCGCTGTGGCACATCATGCACTGGTCGCTCGTCAGATGCCGCTCCGGCACGGTTGGATGGGCCGACACGTGGTCGTTCGACTCCGGCGGAAACTTTCGCACGTCGGGAAAGCTCACGGGCTTCGTCGCAGCGAAGGTGTGGAGAAAGGCAAAGTTGGGCCGGGCCGGGCCCGGCGCCTGCGGCGCCCGCAACTCCGGCAGTGGCTTGCCGTGCTCGAATCCGTAGGGCTGGAGGGCCGTGGGGATGTCTCGCCAGGTGTCGTCGACGAAGTATTGGAGCGGTTCGTCCGGATAGCCGGCGATGTTCCGCAGCGAGGAAAAGGTGCCCCCCTCCTCGGCCACCGAGTGGCATCGCACGCAGGCCATGACGAAGCCGGCCTGGGGATAGTCGAACGAGGATGGGGAGTCGACGGCCTGCCCTTCCCAGGTGCTGGCCCAGAACCAGCCGCTCGGAGAGCCGGCGGAGTCTTTGATCATGATGTCCCAGCCGGGGGAGCCGGGCTGCCGCAGCACCGCCTCGATCTCGGCTGCCGTGAGGTCCTCATAGCGGGCCGCGGGCGGGGGCAGCATCTCTTTGATGATCATGCCGCCGTCCGGGATCCGGCCCGCGCGAGGCTCTTTGGGCGGTGCCAGGCCGGCGTCCCGGCCCTCGGGCCAGGTGTCTGGATCGCCCGTGAGCCAATACATCACCTTCGGCGAGTAGTAGCAGCGGACGGCGGGATGCGTGCCGTAGGAGACCCCCTTCACATAGGCCCCGGTGTCGCGGACTCGCTTGTCGTGGCTCCAGCCGAGTTGGGTGGCGTAGGCCCGGCTGCGGATGAAGGGAAACAAGGCCTCTTCGTACGTCACAAGCGGCTGGGTGGTGGGCAGCGGCAGCGGATGCTCCTGCGGCCCCGTTCGGCCCGGGGCCGCGACGGCCTCGCGGCCGAACAGGGCCGCGGCGACAACGAATAGGAGGGCGGGGCGAAGCCTGGGGCACATCCGCAGATCCTTCCTCATCAACTCCTCATAAACCCGCGGGCCTTCGGCAGAGCGGAGAGATTCCGCTCCCTGGGCCATCAAGCCTACGGCGGGTTTCGCCGCTGCGACAAGGCGGACTTCGGACGCAGGTGCGGGCTCGCGCGGGGGGATTTCACGCGGCTGCCGCGTGGTAAGGTCTCGGCTCCAGGCCTGCCCCGTTCTGCTCCGAGGATCAGCCGCATGCACTCGAGACTCATGGCGTCGTCGGCCCGACTGCGGGCTGCACTCATCCTCAACAGTCTGGTGATCGCCGCGGTCGGGCATGGCCACGAAGGCCCTCATGAGCCAGCTCCGGCGGCATCGATTCCGCCGGTGCCGCTGATGGTGTTGCCTGACCTTCCGGGCCCGAGGCCCTGGACCGACAAGCCCGTGATCGACGATCCCGAGCGGTTCCAGATCGCGATCGTGACCGACCGCACCGGTGCCCACCGCCCCGGGATCTGGATGGAGGCGGTCTCCAAGCTCAACATGCTCAGGCCCGCGTTCGTGATGTCGGTGGGCGACCTCGTGGAGGGCTTCACCGAAGATCGGGAGGAGGCGCTGCGGCAGTGGCGGGAGTTCACCGGGTTCGTCGACCGGCTCGACATGCGGTTCTTCTTCGTCGCCGGCAACCACGACCTGAGCAACGACCTGCTCGACGACCTTTGGCGGGAGAAGTTCGGGCCCACCTGGTATTCCTTCATGTACAAGCGGGTGCACTTCCTCTGCCTCTGTAGCGAGGATCCCGTGCTTCGGATCGGCGAGGAGCAGCTGGATTTCATTCGCGCGGATCTCGCCGCGCATGCCGACGCCCGTCACACGCTCGTGTTTCTCCACCGGCCGCTCTGGACGAACGCCGAGCGGGACCTCGCCGAGGGCCGCGGCGACACCACCAACTGGAAGCGGGTGGAGGCGCTCCTGGCCGACCGGCCCCACACCGTCTTCTCCGGCCACATCCATCATTATGTGCAATACAGAAGGAACGGCGACCGGAAGTATTACGCGCTCGCCACCACGGGCGGCGGGTCGCAGTTGCGGGGCGAGCCGTATGGCGAGTTCGACCATGTCACCTGGCTGACGATGGAGGCCGACGGGCCGCAGGTGGTGAACCTCACGCTCGCCGGAATCCTGCCGGCCGACGTGGTGACCGAGGAGGAATCGGTGCGGTTTCGTGACTTCCTGGCCCGGACGGTCGTGGAAGTGGCGCCGATCTTCATCGAGCATGCGGAGGGATTCACCGAGGGGGACCTCCACGTAAGGCTCACGAACGACTCCGCCGAGCCGGTGACGCTCGAGGGTGATTTCGAGGGGCTGCCGCTCCGCGGGCTTCACGTCGATCCAGAAGACGTGCGGCTCGCGGCCGAGGCCGGCGGCTCCGCCGAGCGATCGGTACGGGTGCGGTTTGGCGAGACGATCGACTTCGACCGGCTCGCAGGCACGGTCTTCCGGGCGCGGCTGCGAACGCCCGGGCCCGACGGCCTGTTCGCCGAGCGGCTCGTGCCCGTGGTGATCGATCGCCGCCATGCCTGCCCGCTGCTCGCCCGTCTCCCGGCCATTGCCGACCCGGCCTGGGCGGCCGTCGCCCATGCCACCGACGCTGCGCCGGTGGTGCTCGGCAACGCGGCCAGCTGGACAGGCCCCGGCGACGGCTCCTTCGCCTTTACGACCGGTCACGACGAGAAGTGGTTTGTGATCGACGCGAAGGTGACCGACGAGTCGATCGAGGCCGGCGACGCGCTCGAGTTTTTCTTCGACACTCGCCCTGAGGCGATCCGCCGCAACGACCCGCGGATGCTGCGGGGCACGGTGCGGGTGCGGGCGACGCCGCCGGATGCCGCCGGGGAGGTGACCGTCGAGGCGTATCTGAGGAAGAAACGGCTCACCTCCGCCACGGCGACGGGCCGGCGGATCCCTGGGGGATATGAACTGCGGATCAGCCTGCCGCTGAAGGTGTTCGGCCGGGCAGCCGAGCCGCCGGCGCCCGACTTCCTCGCCGCCGGCCGGCTCCGAGACGTGGACGAGCCCGCGGGACCGGAGGCCGAGATTCTCTGGCGGGGCTCGCCCGCCATCGGCGAGCGGAACACCGGCTACGCCACCTTCCTCTGGGAAGACTGACTGTCAGGAGTCGTCACCGTCGGTGAGTCCAAGACGGAGCAGGAAGACGAGGACGCCGCAGATGAGAGCCACGGTGCCGAAAACCACCCATTCGTTGAGCATGGCCTTATTCTGAGCCCGCGACGCTGCTGGGGGGAAGGCCCCGGGAGCCCGCCTGGCGGAACAGCTGCAGTCGTCGGTGGTGTGGGATTTGGGTTGGTCGGGTATCTTCACGCTCTCCGCACGCCTTTTCCTTACCGCGAGACGAGCCCATGGCCGCCCCCGACGATCTGCTCTCCGAGACCCGCGCCTGCGACCTGCTCGCCCGCCTGTTTCGCGGCCGTGGTTACAAGGTGGCCCGCAACATCCCATTCCGGGAGTTTGGCGTGTCGTTTCACATCGATGGCTGGGACGCCAAGGCCCGGGTGGGCTTCGAGTTTCTCACGAGCGAAGACGACGATCACGACGACCTCACGCTCGAGGAATACAAGACCCTGATGGACGCCCAGCAGCGGGGTGAACTCGCGCTGTTCATCATCGACGAGGTGGAGCCCATGTCGGTCGAGGATCTCACCTACACCGTCAACGAGTTTCTCGACGAGGTGGCCGAGGCCGCCCGCGGGATGCGGCGGGCGAAGGCTGCCGGCCGGAAGCGGGCCACGAAGAAGGCGAAGAAGCAGGCGGCTCGGCCTGCGGCCGCCAGCGGCAGGGCCGCGGCGAAAGCTGCCAAGTTGAAGCCGGCCGGCAAGAAAGCGGCTCCACGGAAGCCCGCCACGCCTGCAAGGCCCGGCAAGAAGGTGACGGCCAAGCGGGCCGCGAAGAAGCCCGCCAAAAAGGCGGCCAAGAAGCGGGCCCGGTGACGCCCGCGGTCTGCCGCATCACGCGTGAGGCCCATGCCGGTGGCGACGAGCCTGCTCCTGTTGCTCGATGACATCGCCAGCGTCCTCGACGACGTGGCGACGATGACGAAGGTGGCGGCGGCCAAGACGGCCGGCGTCGTCGGTGACGATCTGGCCGTGAACGCCAGGCAGGTGACGGGCGTGCATCCCGACCGTGAACTGGCGGTCGTGTGGCGGGTGGCCCAGGGCTCGCTCGCCAACAAGGCAATCCTCGTGCCCGTGGCGGTTGTGATCAGCTGGGTGGCCCCGTGGGCGATTCCACCCTTGCTGGTCGCCGGCGGCGGCTTTCTCTGCTTCGAGGGGGCCGAGAAGCTGCTCCACTCGCTGCGGCATGGGCGAGGCCGCGCGGAAGCGGCGGCCGACCACTCCCCGCAGGCCGAGGCCGGCAAGATCCGTGGCGCGATCCGCACCGACTTCATCCTTTCGGCCGAGATCATCGTGATCACCCTCGGCGTGGTTGCCGGCCGGCCGCTGGCGACGCGGCTGGGGGTGCTCGTGGCCGTGGCGATCCTGATGACAGTCGGCGTGTATGGCCTGGTCGCCGCGATCGTGAAGCTCGATGACGTCGGGCTCTGGCTGGCCGGATCCCGGTCCTGCGCCGCCCGCGGGCTCGGCCGCGGGATCGTCGCGGTGGCTCCCTGGCTCATGCGGGGGCTGGGCGTCGCAGGCACTGCGGCGATGTTTCTGGTGGGCGGCGGCATCGTGGTGCACCAACTCCCGGCGGTGCATCACGCGGTCGAGCAGGTGCTGGCGGACCTTCTCCTGCTCGCGCCCGGCGTGTCCTCGGCGGTGCAACTCGTCGCGAGCCGGATGGCCGAAGGAATCTTCGGCGTCTGGCTCGGCCTGGTGGCGGTGGCGATTCTGGCGGAAGGAAGGAGGCTCTCCCGATGGGGCAGGCAGGAAACGAGCGGTTGAGGCGGGTGCAGCGGGCTGCGGCGGCCTTCGGGCTGGCGCTGGCCTGCATGGGAGCGGGCGGAGGCGCCACGGCCGCTGCCGATTCGCCCGCGGTCGCGGAGCGGCGGACCACGGCCTTCGCCCGACAGCCGGGCTGGACGACTGCGGCGGTCTTCGCGTCCCCGTTTGCCACCCAGGCCGCCGTGGCGGATGCGGATCACGTCTACGCGATCTCCAACACGGTGATCGCCGGCTACGACCGGACGACCGGCCGGCTGGTGCGGCGCGGATCGGCAGCCGATGCGAGGCACCTGAACAGCGGTTTCCTTCACGATGGCCGCATCTACGCCGCTCACTCGAACTACCCGGCCGAGCCTCATGAAAGCGACATTCGCGTATTCGATCCGGCCAGCGGCAGCCTGACGGTGTTTCATCGGTTCGATGAGCCGCCGGGAAGCCTGGTCTGGTGTATCCGCCGCGACGGGAATTGGTGGTGTTGCTTCGCCCACTATGCCGCCGACAACGCCCGCACGGTGGTGATCGAGTATGCCGACGGCGGGCTCGACCGAGAGCGGCAGCGGTTTCTGTTTCCGGCCGAGGTGGTCGCCGACTGGGATGGAATGAGCGGCTCCGGCGGGATCTGGGACGGCGACACCCTGCTGGTCTCCCATCATCATTTTCCCGTGCTCTACCGGCTGGCGGTGCCCGACTCGGGCGCGGAACTGGAACTCGTGGAAGCCCTCTGGTGTCCGTTCCCCGGCCAGGGGTTCGCGGCAGACCCAGCCACCGGTGGTCTCGTCGGCATCGATCGCTTCAATCGCCGCATCGTGTTTGCGGTGAAGGACGAGCGGTAGTAGCACGATCCAACGGCGGCCGGCGGTTCGGGTCAAGGCTCCACATTCCACGCCACCGTGAAACCCGTC
>JBJOHE010000183.1:0-5042 GCA_046047895.1 Planctomycetota bacterium
TCTAGCCGACTCACTCGGGCGGCCGGGCCAGATAGCTCTGCCGCTGGGCGACGGCCAGCCGGGTGAGCTCGTCGCCGTGCGTGCCGAGCTTGGCCGCGATCCGCTTGCGGTGGGTCTGCACGGTCTGCTCGGAGATCGTGAGTTTTTCGCCGATCTCCCGGCTCGTGAAGCCGTCACCGATCAAGGAGAAAATCTCCGCCTCGCGGGCCGTGAGCAGCTCGGCCGGAGTTCCCTCTCGCTGGACGGCCGGAGCCGAGCGGGCGGGGCCGAGGAGTTCATCGAGCTCCTGCCGCAGGGCCTGAAAGGTCTCGTTTTTGTCGATCACTGCCTGGAGCGAATTGTTGAGCCAGGCCGGGCAGACAAAGTCGCTCGAATTTCCCGAGACGACGATCACGCGGCCGGACGGATTCACCTCGAGAAACGTCCGGGCGACCTCGAGCCCGCTCCCGTCGGCGAGTGTCAGATCGAGCACGAGCAGATCGGGGCGATGCTGCTGACAGCACCGCTTGCCCGCGGCCACGCTGCGAGCCCGGTCGACCACTCGCAGGCCACCCCGCATCGCGAGCATCCCGCCGAGCATGTCGAGGAACATCGCCTGATCCTCGACGATCACGCACGACAGCGGCCCGGGATGAACGGCGGCGGGCGGCTGGTCATTCGAGCCACGCGACTCCGAACCGCTCTCGTGACCGTGCATCGACTCCTCCTCCCACCGGCACCCGACCGAGCCCCGCAGCGGCTCCGGCCGCGGCTTTTCACCAAGAGCATTCAGTGTCGCCAGCTGGCCGCCTGCCGACGATACCCTGACCTGGGGAGTCACACGTCGCCGCGGCCGCCGGCTCTGGTGCGCCGGGGTAGCGCGATCCGAAACTCCGCCCCGCCCAGCCGCGAGCGGCCGACGCTGATCTGGCCACGGTGGTTTTCCACCGCGGTTCGCACCACGAACAGCCCGATCCCTGTGCCCGCTGGCTTGCTCGACGCCAGGAGCGCCTCGTCGAGCGTGCCGCCGGGCCAGCCAGGACCGCTGTCGCCGACCACGATCTCCGCCTCCTCCTCCCCGTCGATCACCGCGATCTCCACTTCCCGGCGGCCGGTGCCGCCGGCTGCGATCGCCTCAATGGCGTTGCGGAGCAGATTGCTGACGGCGAACTGCAGCTGCACGTCATCGCCCTCCACGACGCAGCCGAAGGCGGGCCCCCGCCGCCGCACCTCGACGCCATGGGCGGCCGCCAGCCGCTTCACCTGATGAAGGGTGCTGGTCACGACCTGGCCGAGATCGACCGGCTCATGGCGAGTCTCGACGTTTCGCAGCAGCACCTTCATCTTCTCGATCGTGGTCACGACCCTCTCGGCATCCTCGACCACGGCGTCGATGAAGCCTCCGTCGGCACCGCCGCGTTCCGCTTCGAGCCGGCACTTCAAGAGCAGCCGCGCGAGCGGCTGGTTGATCTCGTGGGCCACGGCCGAGGCGGCCAGGCTGGTCCTGAGCTTCTTCTCGAGGACGGCCCGCTGCCGTTCCTCGGTGAGCTTCTCCTGCCTGCGGACGTCGGCGAGCTCCCGGGTGCGGTCGGCCACCATCCGCTCCAGCTGGGCCCCTTCCCGCTGGAGGAGCCAGGCCCAGCCACCGACGAGTGCCAGGCCGACGGCCGCCGCCGTCAGGAGGCCGGCCAGCCGCTGCGGCGTCCAGGGAGACGGCTTGCGGGTCACCACGATGTCGGCCGGCGAGCGGATCAGGAGCGTCATGCCTTGTGCCGCGGTCCCACCGGCCACCAGCGGATCGGTGTCCCATTCGATGCCGAAGATGCCCGTCACCAACAGCTCACTGCCCGGAGGCGGCGTAGCCTGGGGGCCGGTTTCGTCCTGCGGCAGCCGGGCCAGCATCGTCACGTCGTCGCTGGTGAGCACCAGCGACCGGCCCGTCGGCCCCGACTGCACGTCGAGCAGCCGGGCCGGAAACCGCACGAGCGAGCCCTGAAAGTCGCTCGGCTCGGCATTGACCGAGGCCGCGATCGCCTTGAGGTTGGTCTCCAAGGCCTGCGCCGGAGCGATGTCGATCGGCGGAAGGGGAGCGCCTGTGCCAATCCGACGCACCTCCGCCCGGGCCAGCTCGGCCACGGGGCCGCCCCGCGCGACGAACCCGGCGGCCTCGACGCGATCGCCCGGGGTGAAGGGCTCCCGGGAGCGGGTCTGCACCCGCGTGCCGAAACCGGCATCCTGAAGAAACACGGCCTTGCCCGGCTCGGTGTGGATGACCGTGCCCTGAATCCGCAGCCGGCGGCCGACGGGACCCTCGGGCAGAAACCGTGCCAGGTCGGTGATCGGTACGAGGGGCGCCTCGAAGGCCGAGGTCGCGGGCGGCTCGATCACCGCCAGCCACTCAGGCTGCTCGACGAACACCACCGGCGCGAGAAACTCACCGCGGGAGTTGGCCATCGAGGCGGTCGGCCCGTGCACACGCACGACCGCATCGATCAGCGACTCAGGATCGAGCTCCACCGCCGCCTTGCTCACCGAGATCACGAAGGGCTGGAGCAGATGCCGGGCCGCGAGCCGCCAGTGGTCGCCCTGGTCGATCACGTCTTCGACGATCCCCTCGCACTGGACGAACTGGCTGTCTTCGGCACCGGAAAAGAACCGCACGGGATCGACGGCCGCGGCCGGCGGCACGGCCGCCGGGCCGAGAATCCGAATCGTCTCGGGCAGGATGATCGGTGAGAAGCCGCCCGGGTCGGCCACGCCTTCGATCTCCACCTCGCTGCCCCAGGGCACGTCGGGAATCGGGGTGTCGCCCGGCATCACGCCGAGCAGGCGGGCGCGGGCCACGTTCACATACATCCCCGCGGAGGCGTCCTGCACGAACAGCGAATGCCGTCGGCTTCGGGTGACGACCGCCCGCACCCGCACCGGCGGTTGGGCTGCGAGTGCATCCCGTGGGAGCGTGCGGATCTCGGCCAGCGGCACCGGCTCGGCCGGAACAGGAGCGGCGGCCACAGACCGCGGCAGGATGCCGATGAGCAGGAGCGACCAAGCAGCTTGCCGCGACACCAAACTCATACCCTGAATCCTACCCACCCGATTCAGCCAGGCTCAACGCATTGCAACACGCATCGTGCCAGCAACTGCAAAGAGGAGGCTCGGGGGTCGGCGAACGCTCGCGGAGCATAGGGGCGTATCCTCGCCCGCGACGCGACTTTTGCCGCCCCCGAGCCGGCGAATCACTTGCGACCGGGCAGGCTCGGGGGTCGGCGATCCGAGGATCGTGGAGCCGTTACACTTGCGGCTCCATCCTCGAGGATCTGCCGTGCCTGAAGCCCCCTCATCGCTCCACGCCCACTGCCGCCGCATCGCCGAGCGGGCCCGGGCCGCGGCGATCGACCTGGCCGGGATTCCCGGCGACCGGCGGGCGGCCGGTCTGCGGGCCGCGGCGGCGCGGATCCGGGCCGACGCCGGCGGGATTCTCGCGGCCAACGCCGCCGACCTGGCCGCGGCGCCCGGCTACGGCCTCACCGCCGCGGCGATCGACCGGCTCACCCTCGATGCCGCCAGGATCGAGGCCATCGCCGCCGGCATCGAGGCGGTGGCGGCACTGCCCGACCCTGTCGGCGAGATTCTCGAGGAAACCACCCGGCCCAACGGACTCGTGGTCCGCAAGCTGCGGGTGCCGCTCGGGGTGGTGTTCTTCATCTACGAATCCCGTCCCAACGTCACGGCCGACGCCGCGGCCGTGGCGATCGCCTCGGGCAACGCGATCATCCTGCGGGGCGGCAAGGAGGCGGCCGCTTCGAGCAGCAGGATCGTGGAGAGCGTGCGGGCCGGTATCGCCGAGGCGGGCCTGCCAAGCGACGCGGTGCAGCTGGTGGACGTGGCCGACCGCGAGGCCGTGGGGGCGTTTCTCGCCTTCGACGATCTGATCGACATCGCGATCCCCCGGGGGGGCGAGGGGCTGATCCGCCGGGTCTGCAGCGAAGCCCGGATGCCCGTGCTCAAGCATTTCTCAGGGAACTGCCACGTCTACGTCGATCGAGCGGCCGACCTCGCCATGGCCGAGGCGATCACGGTCAACGCCAAATGCCAACGGATGGGAGTCTGCAACGCGGCCGAGTCACTGCTGGTCCACCGCGAGGTGGCAGAAGCCTTTCTGCCTCGGATCGCCGCCCAGCTCGCTGCCCACGGCGTGGAGATCGCCGGCGACGCGGACACCTGCCGGCTCGTGCCGGCGGCCGTGCCCGCCACGGCGGCCGATTGGGACACCGAGTTTCTCGGGCCAAAGATCTCGGTGGCGGTCGTCGATTCGCTCGACGCCGCCATCGACCATGTCAACCGCCACGGCTCCCGCCACACCGACGCGATCGTCACCGCCGATCAGGCCGCCGCCGCACGGTTCACTTCGCGGGTCGACACGGCCGTGGCGGTGGTGAACGCGAGCACCCGCTTCAACGACGGCGGCGAGCTCGGCACGGGAGCCGAGATCGGAATCTCGACCGACAAGCTCCACGCCCGCGGCCCCTGCGGCCCACGGGAGCTCACGACCTACAAGTACGTCGTCACCGGCACCGGCCAGGTTCGCGGTTGAATCCCGCCGCTGAAAAAGGACATCGCATGCTCTCGTCGCCCCGTCGTGCCCTCCCTGCCGCCCTCCTCCTCTGGAGCCTCTTGCTGCCGATGACCAATCCGCATGCCGCCGCCGACGCCCCTGATCCACACCTCTGGCTCGAGGAGGTGGCCGGCGAGCGGCAGCTCGACTGGGTGCGGGAGCGGAATGCCGAGGCCGTCGCGGCGATCGCCGCAAACGACGGGTTCCGCAGCCTGGAAGGGCGGCTGCTCGCGATCCTGGATTCCGACGACAAGATCCCGTTCGTGACGAAGATCGGCGGCCACTACTACAACCTGTGGCGGGACGCCGCCCATCCCCGCGGGCTTTGGCGGCGGACGACCCTCGCCGAATACCGCCAGGCCAAGCCCGCCTGGGAGACGGTGATCGACCTCGACGCCCTCGGCAAGGCCGAGGGTGAAAACTGGGTCTGGCACGGGGCCGCGGTGCT
>JBJOHE010000184.1:0-3099 GCA_046047895.1 Planctomycetota bacterium
CACCGTCCGGACGGTGCCCTGGGCGTCGATCAGGTAGGGACCGATCAGAAGCTGCCGCGATTCATCGTGAATCATGCGGGCGGCAGGAGTGCCCCCGATGCTCTCGGGGCGAACAGTGACGTGCAGATCACCATCGATCTCGTAGAGCTTGTCCGACGAGCCGCGGGGGAGATGTGGGCCATACGTGATGACCCACAGCCGGTCGGCCCAGGGCACGACCGCTCCAATCCCGCATTCGCCCTCGGCATTGCTGACCGCGAGCCGGGGATGGATGCCCGAGATGCCTCCCTGCTGCGGCGGTGGCAGTGCCGGTACTTCGGCTATGGCAACCGTCGCAGCGGCCACGAGCATGGCAGGCAAGACGTATGCCCGGAGTCGCATCGCGTTTACCTCAGCAACTGGATCAGGCCGTGGGCCAGGAGGATGAAGGCCAGGCCGGCAACGCCGATCACGGTTTCGAGCACGGTCCAGGTGCGGAGCGATTCGGCCGTGGAGAGGCCGAGGAAGCGGGTGACGATCCAGAAGCCGGAGTCGTTGACGTGCGAGGCGATCGTGGCCCCGGCGGCGATGGCGAGGGTCACGAGCGCGGGGAAGGGGGCCGGCTGGCCGGATGATGCCACCAGCGGAGCCACGAGCCCTGCCGCCGTGATCATCGCCACCGTGGCCGAGCCCTGGAGCACTCGGATCACCGCGGCCACGAGCCAGGCGACCGTGATCGTCGAGAGCGGCAGTTCGGCCAGCCCGCTGGCCACCACCTTTCCGACGCCCGAATCGACGAGCACCTGCTTGAAGACGCCGCCTGCTCCGGTCACGAGTAGGATCACGCCGGCCGGCTCGAGCGCCCGCTCCGCGATCTGCTGGATCCGGCCGGCCGGCATCCCGAGCCGGAGGCCGAGGAAATAGAAGCTGGCCAGCGTCGCGATCAAGAGCGCCGTGAAGGGATGGCCGACGAGCGGCAGCCAGCGGGCGAGCGGAGCGTCAGGGCCGAGCAAGGTTCGGGCGAGGGTGTCGCCCACGATCAACAGGATCGGCAAGAGCAGCAGGGCCAGGACGAGCCCCACCGCCGGCTGCCGCGGGGCCGCTGTGGGCTGAGCGTCGCCGTGGCGGTCGGCGGGCCGCGCGAGCGGTGGATTGCCGGCGGCAAGCCCGACGAGAAACCGACGCGAGAACCAGGCGGCCACGCCGAGCGTCGGCAGGCCGGTGGCGATGCCGAGGGCGATCACCTGCCCCAGGTCGGCTGAGAGCAACTGGGCCACGGCCGTCGGCCCGGGCGTGGGGGGCACGAAGGCGTGGGTGACCGCCATTCCGGCGAGCATCGGGAAGGCGTAGGCCGTGACGGGCAGGCCTGTTCGCCGGGCCGCTGCTGCCGCCAGCGGCATGAGCATCACGATCCCCACGTCGAGGAACACCGGGATGCAGACGAGGAAGCCGACGATCCCGAGGGCGAGGCCCGTGCGGGCCTCGCCGCAGGCCTTCACCATCGCCGTGGCCAGCCGTTCGGCTCCGCCCGACTCTTCGAGCATCATCCCGAACATCGAGCCGAGGCCCACGACGACGGCGACGAAGCCGAGCGTGTTGCCCATCCCGGCGGTGATCGCCGCGATCACGTCGGCCGGCGGCATCCCGGCGGCGAGGCCGGTGCCAATCGCCGCGGCGAGAAGGGCCACGAACGGATGAATCCGCAGCCAGGTCACCGCGAGGATGACCGCCGCCACTCCGCCGAGCGCCACCAGGGCGAGATACCAGTTGCCCATGCTGCGCGTCCCGTTGCTACCGACACCGTACCGTTGTAGATCGCCCCGAGGCAGAGGCTACCCGGCCGCCCGCGGCCACGCCATTCGGCGTGGGCAATGCCCGCGTGTCAGAGGTTCTCGTACACGTCTCGTCGGTGACGAACCCGAAGCACCCTGAGGCGGCGACCATCTTCGACCACCGTGTACAGCGCTCGATAGTCGCCGATGCGGAGCTTGAAGATCCCTGCCAGGTCGTGGGAGAGGCCGGTGGGTGCGATGCTCTCGAAGTTGTCGGCCAGCCAGTGAATCTTGTCGAGAACGCGTTGGGCGATGGGCTTTGGCAGTTGCCCCAAGTCGTCCACCGCCTTCTCCGTGAACTCGACTTCAAAGGGAGTTACCACCGGAGTCCCAGCCGCGCTGCAACATCGCTGGCGGACGAGGCTGGAGCATCTGCCGCGGTGTTCGCGGCTTCGGCCAGCTCCTGCTGCAGTTCAGCACGGAGTCGAAGCCCTTCGTCGGGATCCCGCATGAGACCCACGAGCGTTCTCGCCACCGTTTCCTCGATGAGAGTTCGAAGTTCTTCAGTGGTCAGGTCGGATACTCGGGTGACCATGCAGGCGCCTCCTAGATCGGGCCAAGTATATACGGCTGTTCATCTTTCGGCAACGGCCCCGGCGTAGGTTGGCTTGACTCCAAAGAGGATGGCCGTCCCGGCGAGTTTCGAGGCTACCCGGCCGCCCGCGGCCACGCCATTCGGCGTATGCTGCTGGCCATGCAAGCCCTTATGCTTACGGCGGCCAGTGTGCTCGAACTGACGGATCTCCCGCGGCCTGAACCCGGGCCGGGCGAAGTGCGGATTCGCGTGGCCGCATGCGGCATCTGCGGCAGCGACGTGCACGGTTTTACGGGCGAGACCGGCCGACGGATTCCGCCGCTTGTGATGGGCCACGAGGCGGCCGGCACCATCGAGGCGCTGGGCTCGGGCATCGTGGGGCTTGCGGCCGGCGACAGGGTGGCGATTGATTCAACGGTGTTCTGTGGAACCTGCGAGTTCTGCCGCAGCGGCAGGGAGAATCTCTGCGGCAGTCGCGAGGTGCTCGGCGTTTCCTGCGGGACGTACCGGCGGCATGGGTGTTTTGCCGAATATGTCGTCGTGCCGGCCCGGGGCGTGTATCAACTGCCCGAGCAACTCGACTTTGTGTCGGCGGCTCTGCTCGAGCCGCTCACGATTGCACTGCACGCTTCCAGCCTGGGCGCGGGCGGCCCCGCCACCCGGTCTGCGGTGGTCGTCGGTTGCGGGATGATCGGCCTGGCCGCGATCGCGGCCTTGCGGGCCCGGGGCGTGCCGCGGATCGCGGCGATCGAC
>JBJOHE010000185.1:0-4707 GCA_046047895.1 Planctomycetota bacterium
GGCGAACTCGCGGCCCATGCCGGAATGCCACCGCTCTTCATCTGGCACACGCTCGACGATCAGGCCGTGCCGGTCGGGCCCGTGCTCGAGTTGGTGCTGCGGCTCAAGTCGCTCGATCGGCCCTGCGAATTGCACGTCTACGAGAGCGGCCGGCACGGCCTTGGCCTCGGCCTGCGTCCCTACGATCCGTCGCAGCCGCTCCATCCCTGGACCACCGAGTGCAGCCGCTGGCTGAAGAGCCATGGCTATTGAGTCGCCGCCGGCTGAGTTGCCGGCCCGGTTCATCGTGCTCGACGGCATGGATGGCGCGGGCAAGTCGTCGCAGGTCGGTCCGCTCGTCGAGTGGCTGCGGGCCGACGGCCGCGAGGTGGTGACCTGCCGCGATCCCGGCTCAACCGGAGTGGGGGATGCGATTCGGGCAATCCTGCTCGATCGGCATGATCTCCAGCTCGACCCCACCGCCGAGATGCTGCTCTACATGGCCGCCCGGGCCCAGCTCGTGGCCGAGGTCGTGCGGCCGGCACTCACCCGCGGCGCCTGGGTCGTCTCCGACCGCTACCTGCTCTCAAACATCGTCTACCAGGGCCATGCCGGCGGCCTCGACCCCGATGCGATTCGCGGCGTGGGCCGTGTGGCGACCGGAGGTCTCGCTCCCGATCTAGTGGTCGTGCTCGACGTTGATCTGTCCACCGCCGCTCGCCGGCTCGACCGGCCGCTCGACAAGCTCGAGAGCCGTGGCGACGGGTATCGGCAACGGCTGCGGGATGGCTACCGCCGTGAGGCGGCCGCCGACCCGGCTGGTGTGTGCCTGATCGATGCCACCGGCAGCCCCGCAGCGGTAGCCGCGGCGGTGCAGGCCGCGGTGCGGGCCCGGTTTCCGGAATTGGGTTGATCAGAGGAAGGCGAATCCAATGGCTTGGCAAGGCATCGAGGACCACGACGCTGTCGCGGCAGCCTTCGGCAGGGCCGAGACACAGGGGCGGATCTCCGGTTCGTATCTCTTCATCGGGCCGCCGGGCGTCGGCAAGGCGGCCTTCGCCCGGGCGCTCGCCAAGGCGCTCACCTGCCTCGAACCGGCTCCCGGCCTCGTCGCCTGTGGCCGCTGCCGTTCGTGCATCCAGGCCGACGCCGGCAGCCATCCCGACATCGACATCGTGGCGAAGCCGGAGGACCGGGCCTCGATCCCGCTGGAGACCTTCATCGGCGACGCCGCCCATCGGATGCGGGAGGGGCTCTGTTGGCGGCTGCTCCTCAAGCCGGCCGTGAGCCGGCGAAAGGTGGCGATCGTGCTCGACGCCGATCACCTCTACGAGGAGGCGGCCAATTGCCTGCTCAAGACGCTCGAAGAGCCGCCCGCCGGGGCCGTGATCATCCTGGTGGGGACGTCGCTTGAACGGCAGCTGCCCACGATCCGCTCCCGCTGCCAGGTGATCCGGTTCGGCCCGCTCGCAGCCGAGACGGTGGAGCGGCTGCTGGCCGCGGAACTGAAGCGAGCTGGCGACGAGACTCCATCGGCGACGATCGCGACGGCGGCGGCCGCCTCGGGGGGAAGTCTCGATCGGGCCCGGCTCCTGCTCGACGCCGACCTGGGGGCCTTTCGCGGCCGCCTGCTCGAACTCCTCGGCCGGCGGCCGCTGCGAGGCGTGGATCTTTCCCGCGAGACGGCGGAAGTGGTCGAGGCGGCCGGCAAGGAGGCGCCCCCGCGGAGGGCCCGGCTGGCGATGGTGCTCGGCCTGGCGGTGGAGTTTTTTCGCGGGGCCCTGCGGCAGGCCGCCGCCGGAGAGGCCCCCGGCGATACCGCCCTGGCCGCTGCGGTCGCCGCCTGGAACGGCACGGCCGACGAGGCGGCCACGGCCCTGGATCTCACCCTCGACGCCCTCGACGCGATCGGCATGAACGCCCATCTGCCGACGCTGATCGACGCCTGGACGGCCGTGCTCGAATCGCCCCGGCTTGCCCAGGCTTCCTGATTTCTGAGCCTGCTGCCCGCTCGCCACGGCTGGGATCGACCTGCAGCCATGGGTTCGCGGAATCCCACCGTCCGTTGGGAAACCCTGCGGGCTGGTTCCGCGGGCGGTCGATTTTCCCGGTCCTGCGTGTCGATCCAGTCTTGCGGGGTGTGCTTGCGGTGACGCGCCCCGCCAGACCAGCAGGCGGATGGCGACCGATCGATGGGGTTCACCAGCCAGAGCAGCGGATGGCCGGCGAGACTGTGGGTGGCCACAGTCTTGGTCGCCGGAACCGCTCGCAGCCAGGAGCCAGGGGCGCTGCCGCTGCCCGCGCCGCTCCCCGGCGCCGCCTGGACCGATCCTGACAGCGTCAACTGGATCGATGTGCCTGCAGACGCAACTCCCCGGCCATCAGCGTCGCCTCGATTGATGGAGCGGCTCTCCGACCGCATCGGTGAGACGCTTGGCGAGGGATCGCCGGCTGAGCCGAACCGTCGGCTGCTGCCATTGCCGGTCGCCGAGCGACTCCGCGGCCGGCGGCGGTCTGAACGTGAGCCTCGCATGGCCCGGAGCTTCGCCGCCACCGCCGAAACCACGCCCGACGCCGAAGCCGTCATCGGCGTCGGCTGGCCCACGCCCGACCGGATGCTCAACCAGCTCGAATCCCTGGCGAACGCTTCGGCCCAGCCGTCGATTGCCGCCTGGGCGGCGACCACCTTGGCCGCGATTGAAGCCGTGCTCGACACGGAAGGCCCGGCCGATCCGGCAGCCGCCGGCCCGCTGCTCTCGCTTGGAGAGACGGTGGCGGCCGGAATGGCCGTCGCCGACGGCGCCTCGTCGCCGGCGGTCGCCTCGGAGACCCGTCGCGCTGCGCTGGCCGTGGCTCGCCGGGTGGCCGTCTGGCGGGCGGCCACGGCCTGCGGCGGCGGTGAGCAGGTTCGCAGCAGCGACGTGGCGGTGATGCTCGGCGGGCGATGCGTGGGCGACGAGGCGATTCGCCTGCTGGGGTTCTTGGAACGGTACGAGGCCTCCGGCTGCATGGCCGACGCCGCCGCCGTAAAGGGCACCCTCGCCGCGATCGCCTCGTCATCATGCCCGCGAGCCGCCGAGCTGGCTCGCACCACCACCGATCACTACCTCGCCCCCAACGTCCGGCTGGCGGTGCACCGGGGATTCGTGGAGCGGATGCTGCCGGAATCGACCGTCTCGAACGGGCCCGTGAACGATTTCGTGCTTGGGCGGCCGGTGCACGGACGGCGGACGGTGGAGCAGTCGACCGGGATTCGTTTTGTGCCTCATGCCAGTGAGATCCGGATGGAACTGGTGATCAGCGGAGATGTCGCCTCCCGGACGGTGACCGAGTCGGGGCCGGTGGCGGTGCACTCCCGCAGCCAGGCCAGCTTCACGATCTTCAAGCCGATCGCCCTCACGCCGACGGGCCTCGACCTGGGCGATGCCCGCGGCAACGCCGCCGCCCGGTCGCAGCTGGCCAACATTCAGACAAGCTTCGACGCAGTGCCGATCATGGGCCAGATCGTGAGGACGATCGTCAAGAATCAGCATGACGACGCGAAGGCGGAGGCCACCCGCGAGGTGACCAGCAAGATCGTCGGCCAGGCCTGTCGCGAGGTGGATGCCCAGGCGGAGCCGAAGCTCGAAACCATGGCCGAGCAGATCCGCGAGCGGCTCTGGAATCCGCTTGTGAACCTCGGACTCGAGCCGACGCCGGTCGCACTCGAGACCACCGCCGACGTGGCGAGCATTCGCCTGCGGCTCGCCGCCCCCACGCACCTTGCCGCCCACACCCCCCGGCCGCGGGCTCCGGGTGACGCGCTGGTGAGCATGCAGGTGCATGAGACGGTCGTGAACAACGCCTTTGATCGGTTTGGCCTCGCGGGCCGGCGGCTGGAGCTGCCGCAGCTGATCTCGCTGGTCTGCGAGCGGGCCGGCATTCCGCCCCGGCTGCCCGACGACCTTCCCGACGGTGTGGCTGTGACCTTCGCGGGCACGGAGCCCCTCCGGGTGGAGTGCCGCGACGGGCTGGTGCACCTGCGGCTCGCGCTCGACACGCTCGAGAGCGGCCGGCGGAACTGGTACGACCTCGTCGTGCGGGTGGCCTACCGGCCGGTCACCAACGGACCGCAGATCCAGCTCGAGCGGGAAGGGCCCGTGCAGATCGGCGGCCCCGGTCATGAGGGCCGGATGGAGATCGCACTGCGAACGATCTTCGGCAAGATCTTCGTGCGGGACCGGCCGGTCGCGGTCGTGCCTCAGGCGGTGATTCAAAACCCGAACCTCGCCGGGATTCGGGCGGTGCAGGCGGTGGCCACCGACGGCTGGCTGGGGCTGGCCCTGGCCGAGTCTACGCTCGCGGGCCAGGCGAAGCCCACGCCTACGGCCGCCCGCTTCGACGCCGACGGCCGCCGGCTGCGGCGGTGAGCGTCGGATCGTTTCGCGAGCGACCAGTCGTTTGAGCCGGCGGCTTATCAGGGGTTTCCGTGGGTCGCCCTGAAGTGGCCAGGGTTGCCTCCTCCGCTGCACAGAGTTCCCGGAAGGACTGAACTGGTGAGGGCCGCGCCGAATCCTTTCGGTGGTTGAGGCTTCGTGATACGGTGGGGAAACCCTCCGCCAGAAGGGCTTCGGCGGAAGGGGGGCTGAGGTGTGGCGATGGGCCAGGACGATTCGCGGATTGTGCGGGTGCTGGGAGAACTGGCCGATCTCGGCCGGCGGATTGGCGAGCGGGCCGAGGAGTTGGCGA
>JBJOHE010000186.1:0-3454 GCA_046047895.1 Planctomycetota bacterium
CGACGTGCTCGCCCGCTACCTCCGCGAACGCGGCCGCGACGCGAGCCCGCTCGCCACCCGGTTCACCGGCGAAGCCCTGACGGACGTTGACGACGCCCCGGAGCCGGATGCCGAGTAAAACGAGAACAGATCGGTTCTGCTTCACCGACCGGCCGCCGCTCGAGCCCGCGAAAAACCGCACCCGCATGAAGGCCTTCACCGATCTCTACTGGCGGCTCGATGCCACCACCAAGACCACCGAAAAGCTGGCGGCGGTCCGCGACTACTTCGCGACGTCCGCGCCAGAAGATGCCGCCTGCGGACTGGCCGTACTCACCGGCGGCCGCCAGCGGCGGGCCGTCTCCACGGCCGACCTGCGGCAGTGGGCGGCCGAGGCTGCCGGCCTGCCCCTCTGGCTCGTGGAGGAGTGTTACGCGCATGTCGGCGATCTGGCCGAGACGCTCGCCCTGCTCCTGCCCGAGCCGACAGCCGCGGCCGATCCGAACGAGCCCTCCCCCGGGCTGGCAGCCGTGATGCGGGACACGGTGCTCGCGCTCACCGCGGCCGACGAGGCCCGCAAACGTGAGGTGGTGACCGCGACCTGGAGGCGACTCGCCCCCCGGGAGCGGATCGTATGGCACAAGCTCCTCACCGGTGGCCTAAGGGTGGGCGTCTCCCGCACGCTCGTCGCCCGGGCGCTGGCCGAACTCGCCGGAGTGGAGCCGGCCGTGATGGCCCATCGACTGATGGGCGATGCGGTGACCGACGCCGCGGGCTTCGCGGGATTGCTCGCGCCCGAAACCGCAACGGATGACCGGCGGCCCTACCCCTTCTTTCTGGCCTCGGCCCTCGACCGCCCTGATCCCACCGCGATCGCCGCCGAGCTCGGCCCCGCGAGCGACTGGCAGGCCGAGTGGAAGTGGGACGGGATGCGGGCCCAGCTCGTGCGAAGGGGGGCGGACGTGACGGCCTGGAGCCGGGGCGAGGAACTGGTCAACGAGGCCTTTCCCGAACTCGTTTCGGCCGCCGCCGCGCTCCAGTCCGGCACGGTGCTCGACGGCGAGATTCTGGCGGTGAGCAGGCCCTCGGAGGGTCGGCCGACCCTTCTGGGCTTCGCGGCGCTCTCGAAGCGATCGGGCCGCAGAAGCGTCACCCGCAAACTGCTCGCCGAGATTCCCTGCGTGTTCGTGGCCTACGACATCCTGGAGCACGAGGGCGAAGACGTGCGGTCACTGCCCCTGGCCGAACGCCGCCGCCGGCTCGAGGCGACCCTGCCCGCGTGTTTCGCCACGGCGCTCGAGGGAGGGCTACCGCCTGACGCCACGCTGTTTCGCTCGCCGGTCGTGGCGGGCGATGCCTGGCAGACGCTCGCAGCCCGCCGGGCCGAGTCGCGGAGTCGCGGCGTCGAGGGGCTGATGCTCAAGCGGCGCTCGAGCAGCTACGGCGCGGGCCGCACCCGGGGCGACTGGTGGAAGTGGAAGATCGAACCGCTGGAGATCGACGCGGTGCTGCTCTATGCCCAGGCCGGCCACGGCCGCCGGGCCGGGCTGCACAGCGACTACACGCTCGGCGTCTGGGACGGCGACCGGCTCGTGACCATCGCCAAGGCCTACTCGGGGCTGACCGACGCCGAGATCGTGGAACTCGACCGGATCGTGCGGGCGACCACGCTCGAGCGGCACGGCCCGGTGCGGATCTGCGAGCCCACCGTCGTGCTCCAACTCGCCTTCGAAGGCGTGGCCGCCTCCTCAAGGCACAAGGCGGGAGTGGCGCTGCGATTCCCCCGAATCGTCCGCTGGCGGCGAGACAAAGCCCCGCCCGAGGCCGGCACGCTCGCCGACCTCAAGCGGATGCTCTGACAAGGGCTGAACTGTTGCCGACGGGGCGTAGATGCCCAGGTCAGGTTGCCCAACTTTGCCGACCGGACGGGTTGCCGCGGATGACGCTTCGGAGATTGCCCAGCTTGCCCGGCCGCCTGGCGCGGTTCGAACGATCGTGAATCGGCCTGCGGGAAGTGCCGAAAGAAAGGATGCGCGGAGGCTTTCCTCCGGCAGGGATCGCACGGGCACAAAGGGGGAATGGCGATGGCAGGCACGGCGCGGCGACTCGGCTCCTGGGCGGTAGTGGCGGCAGGGTTCATGGCGAGTGCGGCGACCGTCGGATCTGCCGACGATGGCCTGCTCCTGGGCGAGGCGGCAAGCGTCATGACCGGCGGCGACGCGGTCGTGGGCGAACTCCCACCAAACACGTTCGTGCCCGATCGATCCTTCGACGCCGGCATCCCGCTCGAGTCCGCTCCCCAGGCCTTCGCGGCTGATGTCATCACCGGCTGTACCGGTGGCAACTGCACCGGCGGCGGCAGCGGGCTCGACGAGAGCTACTGGCTGTTCGACGTCGTCTTCTTCCAGCGCGACAACCAGTCGACCGATCAGATCCTCGCCGCGGTCGATCCGAACGCCCTGATCACCACCGGCGAGCCGCAGTTCACGGTGCAGCCCGGCATTCGCCTGTTCCGCGGCCATGTGGATGACTGCGGCCGCGGCTGGGAAGTGGGCTACCTCGGCATCTGGAACATGTTCGCCAATCGCTCCGAGGGGGGCGCGGCCGACATCCACGGCGGCGATCCGCTCTCGCTGGCGGTGGACGGCTTCAACGACCGCTCTCTGGCCCGGGCCACCTACCTCTCCACGCTCAACACCGCGGAGGCCAACCTCCTGCTTCGCAGTTGCCACCGCGGCTTCTCGCGGGTGTCGGCCTATCCCTGGGAACGGTGCGGAAACTATCGCCGTGGCACCTTCGACTGGCTGGCCGGCTTCCGCTGGGCCGGCCTCGACGAGGCGGCCGGGATCGAATACTCCGGCGGTGGGCTGCCCGGCCGGCCTTTTCCTGGCCCAAGCTCCTACAACGTTCGCAGCACCACCAACTTCTTCGGTGCCCAGATCGGCGGCCGCGGCCGGCTGGAGTGGGATCGGTGGGCGGTCGACGGCTGGGCCAAGGCGGCCCTCGCCGGCACGGCGATGTCGCAATCGGCCGACCCGATCGTGTCGGTGTTCAATCCGGCCGATCAGGTCCGCCCGGCCCGCTCGGCCACGGAAGGAGGCGTGGGCTTCATCGGCGACATCAACATCAACCTCTCGTATCGGATCAACGACGCCTGGCGGCTGCGGACAGGCTACAACTTCCTCTGGCTCACCGGCGTAGCCCTGGCCCCAAACCAGTTCGATTTCGGCGGCACCGACACCGCCGGCACCGGCCTCGCCGGCGGCGCCGGGGTCTTCCTCCACGGGGCGAACCTCGGCCTGGAAACGGCCTGGTAGGCCGCCGCCGAGTCGACCGATGCGGCCTGGGCCACCACGCGGCCCAGCTTGGGCAGGCTACAAGCCTGCCCCCACGGGCCTCTCCGGAGAATCCCTGCCCCGGTCGGGGTCGCCCATGCCCCAGAGCAGGCCTAGGAAACCAGCGCAGCCAGGATGGC
>JBJOHE010000187.1:0-2570 GCA_046047895.1 Planctomycetota bacterium
CGAGGACGTCGACGAGGCTGGCATCGAGGGCTGTTTCACCGGGGACCGCGGCTGGGAAACCCGAGAATGTAGGGGAGATTCCGAACGATGGACAAGTCGGCCGCGCCAGGGACGGGTGACAAGAGGCTTCGGCTCATTCTTCCCCCGCGGCAGCGGCCGCGCCCCCGGGCCAGACCGCGGCCAGCGCCTGGGCCGTCTCGGCAAAGCGGCCGGCCAGGACCGCCTCCCGCAGCCGGGCCACCAGCCGCTGGTAGAAGGTCAGATTGTGGATTGAGGCCAGCACCGGCCCGAGCATCTCTCCGGCTAGAAACAAATGGCGGAGATAGCTGCGGGAATGGCGGCAGGCGACGCAGGGGCAGCCCTCTTCGAGCGGCCGTTGGTCGGCGGCATGGGTGGCATTCCGCAGCCGGACCGGCCCCTCGAAGGTGTACACCAGCGAATTACGGCCACAGCGGGTCGGCAGCACGCAGTCGAACATGTCGATCCCGGCGGCCACCGCCGCGATGATGTCCTGCGGCTGGCCCACGCCCATCAGGTAGCGGGGCTTGTGGGCCGGCAGGTTTGGCATCGTCACGCCGAGCGCGGCCTGCATCGCCTCGGGCCCCTCACCCACCGAGAGCCCGCCCACGGCATAGCCGGGGAAGCCGAGGGCGACGAGCGCCCTGGCACTCTCCTGCCGGAGGTCAGGCTCCAGCCCTCCCTGCACGATCCCGAACAGCGCCTGATCCTCCCGGCGGTGGGCCGCCCGGCACCGCTCGGCCCAGCGGACCGACCGTCGCATCGCGTCGGCCACGGTCTCGCGATCATTCGGCAGGGCGACCACATGGTCGAGCTGCATGATGATGTCGGCGCCGATCCGCTCCTGGATTCGGGTGGCTGCCTCCGGGGTGAGCGCGATCGCCGAGCCGTCGATGTGGGAGCGGAAGAAGGCTCCCTCCTCGGTCACCTTCACCTGCCGCGCGAGGCTGAAGACCTGAAAGCCGCCGGAGTCGGTCAGCGTCGGTCCGTCCCAGCCCATGAATCGAGCGAGCCCGCCCCCCTGCTCGACAAGTTCCTCGCCCGGCCGCAGATGGAGGTGGTAGGTGTTGGAGAGGATCACCCCCGCGCCGGTCTCGGCCACCCGCCCGATGTCGACGCCCTTGACGCTCGCCGCCGTGGCGACGGGCATGAACAGGGGCGTCGGCACGCTCCCATGGGGCGTCGTGAGCACGCCCGCCCGGCCGCCCCTGTCAGTCGCCTCGACCTGGAACCCGAAGCCCGGTTTCATCCGCCACGCGGCCGTGACATCAGAAGATGCCCATGGCTTCGAGCGAATACCGAACGATCAGGCCGGCCACCACCACGCTCACCATGCTCATCAGCTTGACAAGGATGTTGAGGCTCGGGCCGCTCGTGTCCTTGAAGGGATCGCCCACGGTGTCGCCCACCACGGCCGCCTTGTGGGCCTCGGTGCCCTTGCCGCCGTGCACACCGCTCTCGATGTGCTTCTTGGCGTTGTCCCAGGCGCCGCCGGCGTTGGCCATGAACACGGCCACGCAGAAGCCGGTCGTGAGCCCGCCCACGAGCAGGCCCATCACGCCACCCACCCCGAGCAAGAGCCCGGTCACGATCGGCACGGCCAGGGCCAACAACGACGGGAGCACCATCTCCTTCTGGGCCGCCTTCGTGCTGATCGCCACGGGAGCGGCGTAGTCGGGGGTGTCGGTTCCCTCCATGATGCCCGGCTTCTCCCGGAACTGGCGGCGGACCTCCTCGACCATGCCCTTCGCCGCCCGGCCGACGGCCTTCATCGTCAGGGCGCAGAACACGAAGGTGCTCATCGCCCCGATGAACAGGCCGACGAGCACCTTGGGATTCATCAGGGTCACGTCGTAATACCGCATGTAGTCGGCCATCTTCGCGGTCTTGATCGGCACGATCTGCTCCGCCGCGGCGAGCTGCTTGATCTGGTCGGCGGACACCGCGGCCGCCACCTGCATCCCCCGGGAATCGAGCCCCGGAATCAGCGGCTCGGCGAGCACCTTCCCCTCGGCATCGGTGCGGCCGTCGAGCACGGCGTCGTCGAGCACCATCCACATCGTGTTTGCCCCGGGTGTTTCGCCGATCTGCACGGCCAGCCGGTTCGCCAGCTTCACCCATTCGCCCGCCTCGAGTGGCCTGAGCTTGCCGTCGATGACCACCTGCTGCCCACCCTCAGCCATTGCCGTGATCGCCGACTGGCCCCATCGTTCGAAGCCGATCCGTACCTCCTCGACGTAGGCCGCGAGCAGGGCCAGGGCCGTGAGCGCGGCCGAGCCGATGGCGAAGCCCTTGCCTGTGGCCGCGGTGGTGTTGCCCAGGGCATCGAGAGCATCGGTCCGCTCCCGGACGACCTCCGGCAGGCCTGCCATCTGGGCGTTGCCGCCGGCATTGTCGGCAATCGGCCCGTAGGCGTCGGTCGCCAGCGTGATGCCAAGCGTCGAGAGCATGCCGACCGCAGCAATGCCCACCCCATAGAGTCCGAGAGCGAACTGACCCGGATCGGTGAAGTTGAAGCCGTTCGCGAAGCCGAAGGCGAGCAGCGTGGCCGC
>JBJOHE010000188.1:0-6624 GCA_046047895.1 Planctomycetota bacterium
CGCTCGGCCGCTGCCGCCTGCCCACCTCGTCGGCCGGCCGGGCGAAGTTGCGAACGACGAGCTTCTTGTCTGGGAACCGTTCGTGGAGCAGGGTCTCGAAGTGGCCGAACAGGTTCATCCGCTCCGCGGTTGCGTTGCCGATCAGGGCGATCCGCTCGCCGGGGAGAAACTCGAGCGGCAGGCTGCTCGGCGGCAGCGCTGGCCGCGCCGGCCGCGGCGGCTGGGCGAGAAACTCCCGCGCCGTCTGCCACGGGTCGGTCGCGGGCGTGGCGGCAAGAGCGTGCACGGCCGCCAGCGAGAGAGCAAGTCCAAGGACAGGAATGACTTGTGTGCGGCAATCGACTCTCATGAACTCACTCCGGTTCCCCAATCAATTCTCGCGCGGCGCGATATGAAGCCCCCAAAAGCATACCTGGCTCGGGTGCACCACAACTCCCTGAAGTGATCCGGATTCGGGCAGGCTGCAAGCCTGCCCCCACGGGCCGACGGGAACCAAAGCCCCGAAGCACCAGGCCAGGCGTTGGGCGAGAAGACCAGTGGCCGCAGGCTTGCAGCCTGCGGAATCCGGGCCACGTTCGGGCAGACTGCAAGCCTGTCCCCACGGGCCGACGGGAACCAAAGCCCTGAAGCACCAGGCCAGGCGTTGGGCGAGAAGACCAGTGGCCGCAGGCTTGCAGCCTGCGGAATCCGGGCCACATTCGGGCAGACTGCAAGCCTGTCCCCACGGGCCGACGGGTACCCGACCACAGAGTTGACGTCGCCTCGAATTCCCGACCCCAGCCCTCATGCGATCAAGTCCTTGATCACGCGGGCGTGTTCCACCCCGGTGAGTTTCTGGTCGAGCCCTTGATACCGGTAGGTGAACCGTTCGTGGTCGAAGCCGAGCAGATGGAGGACGGTGGCGTGGAAGTCGCGGATGTGTACCGGATCCTTGACGACGTTGTAGGAGAAGTCGTCGGTCTCGCCGTAGATCTGCCCGCCCCGGGCACCGCCGCCGGCCATCCACATCGTGAAGCAGCGGGGATGGTGGTCGCGGCCGTAGTTCTCCTTGGAGAGGCCGCCCTGGGAGTAGACGGTGCGGCCGAATTCGCCTCCCCAGATCACGAGCGTGTCATCGAGCAGGCCGCGGCTCTCGAGATCGGTGATCAGGCCGTACGTGGGCTGGTCGATGTCGAGGCAGCCGCTCTTGAGCCGGCCGACGACGTTGGCATGGGTGTCCCAGTGATTGAGGTAGATCTGCACGAACCGCACACCCCGCTCCACCATCCGTCGGGCCATCAAGACGCTGTTGGCGAACGACCCGGGATCGCTCACCTGTGGCCCGTAGAGGTCGAGCGTGGCCTGGGATTCGCTCGCGAGATCGGTGAGCTCCGGCACGCTCGACTGCATCCGGAAGGCCATCTCATACTGGGCGATCCGGGTGCGGATCTCCGGGTCGCCGACCCGGGCGAGCGTCTTTTCGTTGAGGGCCTGAAGGCTGTCGAGGGTCTGGCGGCGGACGGCCGCCGACACCCCGGGCGGGTTGTTGATGTAGAGGATCGGGTCGCCGGCGGAGCGGAAGCTCACGCCCGCGTATTCGCCCGGCAGGTAGCCGCTCGACCAGAGCCGGGCCCCGATCGCCTGGGCCTGCTCGGGCTTCGTCGAGCGGGCCACCAGCACGACGAACGCCGGCAGGTCGTGGTTGAGGGAGCCGAGTCCGTAGGAGGTCCAGGAGCCGAGGCAGGGCCGGCCGGTGATCTGGTTGCCCGTCTGCATGTAGGTGATCGCCGGCTCGTGGTTGATCGCCTCGGTGTGCATCGAGCGGATGAAGCAGAGCTTGTCGGCGATCTTGCCGGTCCAGGGGAGCAGCTCCGTCATCCACATGCCGCACTCCCCCTGCCGCGCGAACTTGAAGATCGAGGGGGCGATCGGAAACCGGGCCTGGCCCGAGGTCATCGTGGTGAGCCGCTGGCCCTGACGGATGCTGTCGGGAAGATCCTTGTCGTACCAGTCATCCATCTGCGGCTTGTAGTCGAACATGTCCTGCTGGGGCGGGCCGCCCACCATGTGCAGGTAGATCACATGCTTGGCCCGGGGGGCGAAGTGGGGGCCGACCGCCCCCGGCAGCTTCTCGAAGCCGGCCTCATCGCCTCGGGCGGCGAAGCCCGGCAGGAGCGAGGCGAGGGCCGCGCCGCCGAGCAGGTGGCCGCCCCGTTCGAAGAACCGGCGGCGGGTGAGGTTCAGGCCCAGCTCGTCGAGGGGCGAGCGAACGGGGGGTGGCAGGGGATTCATGGCCGGGGCTCCCAAGGCGATCCCGCGAGCGGTGCGCCGCACCGCCGGCGGGGATCACTCGATCATTTGCAAAGGACTTCGTCGAGATTCATCAGTTCGTTCACCACCATCGTCCAGGCGGCGAGGGTGGTGGGCTCCGTCGCCTGCGGCTTCGACGCCCCGACGGCCACGAGCTGGCCGGCGGCGACGGGATCGGCCCGGTAGTGGGCCGCGAGGTCGGCGAGGCTGGCGAGCACCAGCTCCTGCTCGTCGGGCTCGAGCGGCCGGGCAAGCAGCCGGCGGGCCACGAAATCGAGCCGCATGCTGTCGTCGGTCGACCAGGCCAGCGCCCGATCGGCCAGGGCCCGGGCCGCCTCGACGAACTGCGGGTCGTTGAGGGTGACGAGCGCCTGGAGCGGCGTGTTGGTGCGGTCGCGGCGGACGACACAGACCTCCCGGGAAGGGGCGTTGAAGATGTCGAGCGAGGTGGGCGGTGCCGACCGCTTCCAAAACCAGTAAAGGCTCCGGCGGTAGAGCTCGTCGCCGCTGCCGGCCGTGTATTTCTTGGTGTTGCTTTCGGGCATCGCCACCGCCGCCCACACGCCGTCTGGCTGATAGGGCTTCACGCTCGGGCCGCCGAGCTTCCGCACGAGCAGGCCGCTGGCCGCGAGCGCCTGGTCGCGGATCATCTCGGCATCCATCCGATACCGCGGGCCGCGGGAGAGCAGCCGGTTGTCGCGATCGGCCGCGAGCTTCTCGGGAGTGGTAACGGCGGCCTGGCGGTAGGCGGCGGTCGTCACGAGCTGGCGAAACAGCCGCTTCACGTCCCAGCCGTGCTCGCGAAAGTCGACTGCCAGCCAGTCGAGCAGCTCGGGGTGGCTTGGGAGTTCGCCGGTGATGCCGAAGTCGCCGGCGGTTCGCACGAGCCCCGTGCCAAACACCTCCTGCCAGAACCGGTTTACGGTGACGCGGGCCGTGAGCGGATGCTCGGGCCGGAGCAGCCACTTCGCCAGGCCAAGTCGGTTGCGAGGCAGGTCGGCGGGAAAGGGGGGCAGCACCTCCGGCGTGTCGGCGGTCACCTGCTCCTTGGGCTTGTCATATTCGCCCCGATCGAGGATCGCCGCCATCGGCGTGCCCGGCTTCTCATTCATGACATGCGCGATCGAACCCCGCCGGAGCAGGTCGGCCCGCCGGCCTTCCAGGTCGGCCACCCGGCGGGTCGCGGCGATGAAGGGCTCGTCGTGGCTGCCGAGCCACCAGTCGTAGAGGCCGGCGGCGGCCGTCGGTCGCTCGGCGACGGGCAGCTCGGCCAGCCGGGCGAGGCTGCCGGCCTTGGCGAGGCCATCGACTTCGGCGGCGGAGAAGGCCCGGCCGTGGATCGCGAGATCGGTGAGGCTCACGCCATGGGCGGCCCCGCCGGGGGTGCGGCTGCCGATGGTCAGCGGAGCCTGGGTACGAATCGTGTGTTTTTTGAATCGATTGTTTTCGATCCGGAGCGGCTGCGGGACGCCGTCGTAATAGAGTCTCACGCCCTCGGCCGTGCCGCTGCCGTCGTAGGTGAGCGTGACATAGCTCCAGACGTCGGCGGGTAGCTGGGTCTCGGCCACCACCTTGAAGGCATCCTCGGGCCAGGCGTGGATCAGGTGCATCGCGACCCTCCGACCCTGCACCCAGAGATCCCAGCCCCGGTACTGGGCCGGCTCGTCCATCCGGGCGATCACGGCGTAGGCCGAGTCGATGCCCGGAACCCGCAGCCAGAGGCCGACGGTGAAGGGCTGGTCAAATTCGAAATCACCCGCCGTCGCGATCTCGGTGGCCTTGCCCTCGAGCCTGAGGGCCGGGCCACCATGCGGGCCGGCCACCACGGCCGCCGGCTCGGCCAGCGGCAGTTCGCTCTGCTTGCCGAGGAGTTCGATCCCAACCCCCTGCTCGGTCAGGTTCCCGGCCGGCAGCCGCACGAGCGGCGTGTCTTGGGGAAGGGCTGCCCGAAGGGATTCGGGCGTGACCGCTGCCACAAAGGCCTCGAAGCCCGGCTTTGCCTCATCGCGGCGGGTGGCCACCGCCGCCCGGGCGGTGGCGAGGTCCGCCTCGAGTTCGGCAAACCGGGGCCGATCCTCGGGCAGCGGCACCGGCAGGATCGGGGGTGTGTCCTTCACATTGCCGTCTTTGGCGGCCTGGGTCGTGTTATTGAAGAAGGCCGAGAGGGCGTAGAAGTCTTTCATCGAGAAGGGATCGAATTTGTGGTCGTGGCAGACCGCGCAGCCCGCCGTCAGCCCCAGCCAGACCGTCGCGGTGGTCTCGGTGCGATCGCGGGCGTAGAGCACGACGTATTCCTCGTCGATGATGCCCCCCTCATTCGTCGTCACGTTGCAGCGGTTGAAGCCGCTGCCGATCCGGGCGGCCAGCTTCTCGTCGAGCGAGGCGGCCGGCCCGAGATCGACGAGATCACCCGCGAGCTGGAGCGTCGTGAACTCGTCGAACGGCATGTCGGCGTTGAAGGCCTCGATCACCCACTGGCGGAAGGTCCACATCTCCCGCTCGTTGTCGAAGTGGATGCCGTGGGTGTCGGCGTAGCGGGCGTAGTCGAGCCAATGCCGGGCTCGGTGCTCTCCCCAGGCCGGGCTGGTCAGCAGAAGATCGACGTAGCGGTCATAGGCGTCGGGCCGCGGATCCGCCACGAAGGCCTCGAGGGCGGCCGGCTCGGGAGGAAGGCCCGTGAGATCGAGCGCGACCCGCCGGGCGAGCGTGCGACGATCGGCCTCGGCCGCGGGTTCAAGATCCGCCGCCTCGAGGCCCGCGAGGATGAAGCGGTCGATCTCGTTCCGTGGCCAGGCTTCGTTTGCCACGGGAGGCAGCGGCGGCTTCACCGGCGGAATGAACGACCAGTGGGGCTCGTACTCGGCGCCGGCGGCGATCCACGCCGAGAGCAGCTGCTTCTGCTCGGCCGACAACGGCTTCTTCACGGCCGGCGGGGGCATCACCTCCTCGGGATCATCGGAAAAGACCCGGTCGAGCAGCGGGCTCGAATCGGGATCCCCCGGCACGATCGCTCCATACGCGACGGCGTCGTCGCGGCGGTCGAGTCGGAGGTCGGCCTGTCGGCTGGCGCTATCGGCTCCGTGACAGGAAAAGCAGTGCTCCACCAGGATCGGCCGGATGTCGCGGTTGAAGGCGATCTCTCCAGCCGGCGAGATAGATGGCATGAGCAGGGCGGCGAGGGCCACCATGCGAGCGATCCGGAGCATCAAACACCTCATGTGCAGTCAGACCGGGACCCGAACCAAGCCGGGAACGGCGTGAATCCAAGGGTGCCGGCGTTGCGCTCCGCCGCCACAAGACTCCAAAACGATTTATAGCTTGCGCTTGGAACAGCTGCCAGCAGCGGATGAAGATCATGGCCGCGGAATCGAAGAATCCCGCACGCAGGATGGGCGGCAGCTGCGATTGGCAGCCTGTAAATCCCGTGGAAACCCAGGCTTTGCTTGCCCCCTAGGGCCTGGTTGCATTCCCTAGGATGCGGCCTTCCAGAGGTCGTCTTCGATGCGCCGCCAGGCCTGCGATGCCCGCAATGAGCAGGAGGGCAACCGAGCGCGGCTCTGGCACCGCCGACACGTGCAGGTTCGTAACCGACCCTGCCAATGTTTCAGGCAAATAACTGCCCTGACCGTAGACGCTGGCAGTATTGGTGGCCACGAGGTCGAAGACGTTCGTGACCGAGTCGTAGTTAAAGTCGCCCTTGGCCCAGTCGGTCGCCCCGCCGGTGCCGAAGCCGCCCGCGACGTTCACGGACACCAGGTCGAAGACGTTCACCGTCCCGTCGAGGTCGGCGTCACCCGCCGCCGCATACGCCACGATGGCCGAGCCGTCGGCAGCCACGAGGTAGCCCAGTCCACGACCGCTGCCCGCCGCCGACGACATGATCCCCGAGGCGCCGTGCCAACTGCCACCCTCCCGGCCTGCTAGCAGGTCGGCCCGTAACGCGGCGGCGGACGTTCCGCCGGGCCCGATGCGGATGCCGCCCGTCCCGACGTCCACCCGGCCGCCGGCGAGGGCGATTCCGGCCGCCCGCATCACCACGCCGTCGCTGATCGCCAGGGTGGCCGCCGGCTCGATCGTGACCTGCGAGTTGGCCAGGGCGTCGGCCTGGTCGACCCGCAGCGTCCCCTCCACCACCGTCGTGGGGCCCTCATACGCGTTGGCCGCATCGAACACGAGCGTACCACCGCCTCGCTTGGTCACGGTCATTGCCCGGGCGATCGTCGGATGCCCGAGGTCCCACTGGGTCGCGACGCCAACGGCAACTGCGAGGTCGAGGGTCGGCCGGTAGCCGGCGGGCACCACCTGAATCGAGCCCGACCGATTCAGGTCGCTGGC
>JBJOHE010000189.1:0-8231 GCA_046047895.1 Planctomycetota bacterium
AAGCCTTCCTCCACGGGCCAACGGGCACCCGGGCGTTCCCGTTGGAACTCGGATCGGCAGATCAGTCAGGTGTCGCGTTCGAGCCGGCGGAGGAGGGCGAGGTTCGTGCGATCCTGCTTCGGGTCGGGCTTGCCGTCGGGGCCTTCCTTGGGCGTCTCCAGGATGAACGGCACCTTGGCCAGTTTTGGGTGCGCGACCAGAAGCCGGAAGGCCGCGCGGCCGATCTTGCCGCGGCCGATCGCCTCGTGGCGGTCCACGTGGGAGCCGAGTTCCCGCTTCGAGTCGTTGGCATGGATCAGCTTCAGCCGCCGCAGGCCGATCGCCCGGTCGAACTGGCGGAGGGTTTCGTCGAGGGCGGCCGCCGGCGCGAGCGGATAGCCGGCGGCGAACACGTGGCAGGTGTCGAGGCAGACTCCCGCCCGCTTTTTCAGCCCCGGCTCCGCGTCGATCACGGCGAGCATCGCTCCGATCTCTTCAAAGCTGGCACCGAGGCACGACCCCTGACCGGCGGTCGTCTCAATCAGGATGCCTGCGGCAAGCGGGGCGGTCTTCGCGAGCGCCTCGGCGATCCCGCGGGCCGCGCGATCCACCGCCTGCTCAACCGACTGGTCCCCGGCGGCCCCTGGATGGGCCACCACCCAGGGGATGCCGAGCGTTTCGGCTCGCTCGAGTTCCTCGATCAGGCCGGTGATCGACCGTTTCCGGAGGTCGGCGTCGGCCGAGGCGGGATTGATGAGGTAGGAATCATGGGCCACGACCAGCCGCAGTCCGGCTTCCTTGACGGCGGCCCGAAAGGCGGCGGCGTCGGCCGGCTTGATCGGCGTGGTCTTCCACTGGTTGATGTTGCGGGTGAAGACCTGCAGGCAGTCGCAGCCGGTTTCGACCGCCCGCTCGACAGCCTTCGCGTAGCCGCCGGCGATCGATTGGTGGGCGCCGAACGGGCGGCTGAATGGGGCGGATGGCATACGCGGGCTCGCGGGGCCCTCGGATGATAGCCCACTGGCCCAATCCGCCGGGCCCATCCGCCGCCAGGTCCGCTGGCCCAATCCGCCGGGTCGGGGCACGTGCTCGCGGTTTTCGATTGTGGGTCGCATCGGAGAAGACCCGTGGCCGCAGGCTTGCAGCCTGCGGAATGCGGCAGGTCCATTTGCCCAATCCGCCGGGTCGGGGCACGTGCTCGCCGCCGGCGGATTCTGACGTCGCGGGCTCATCTGGTGTGGTGGGTCAACTCGTGCAGTCAGAATGCACCGGCGGCTGCGCGCGACCCCGATCCCGGCTGCCTTCGGTGGTGAGGGCTGAGGCGACGGTCCTGCTGGTTCAGGCCGTTTCTCGGGGCCGTTTCAGGCTCACTTTGCCTGGGGGGGGCAGGGTCGTAGACTGTGGGCACTGCTGGCGGGGTGTTTTCCCCGGGCGGTTGCCTTGCGGGAACCTGGACCGTGAGCACCTTTGTGCTGTTCGTCGCGGTGGCTGCGGTCGCCGTCGTTGCCGGCCTCGCCGTGGCGCTGGCTGTGAGACCGATCCAGGCAGCGCGGCGGGCGGAGTGGCTTGCCAGGGCGCAGCGGGATTTTCACCGGCAGCGGGAGCCCCTCGAAGCCCGATTCATCGAGCGGGCGGCTGCCAGCGGGAAGCCGCGGGGGCTGCGGTGGCTCGACGTCGATTTTGATGACGACGTGGTCTACGCCCGCGACCGTCGCACGAGCCGGCTCAAGGCGCTCGTGGCGATCGAGGTGCGGTTTGAGGCGATCGAAGGCGGCGGGATGGAGGAGGTCGAGGCTGTGAGCAGGGTGCGGGCGGCGACGGCCGAGTTTTATCACGATGGCAACCGGTGGCAGACCGACGGCCGGGTCTACTTCAACCTCGCTCCCTCGGCCACCGTGAAGTATCTCGCCAGTGACCTGGAAATGGTCGCCGAAGAGAACGCCGCTCCGCGGGCCTGATCTGGAGCCCGTTGGCAGTCTGGGCGATTCGGGGAGAGTCGCGGGATGATTCCAGGCGTGCCGGTCGTGAGGCCGGCGGGACGCCGATAGTTCCTCCGTGGGCCGAGGGCCAGGCGGAGGAGGTGGGGGAGTGGCGGCAGTTCGATGCTTGCTGCCGGGGGGGCGACTCCTGGCGGTCGGTGCCTCGCTGGCGGTCGCAGTTGCGGTCGCGATTGCGGCGCCGCGGCCATCGTTGGCGATCGGCCTGCCGCCGGCTCCGGCGGAGGAGCCGCTGCCGGCGGCGCAGCGGCAGCTCCGGCTGGCCGATGAGCATCTCCGGGCGTCCTGCGAGATGCTGCGAAACTGCGATCGCCATGCCATGGACGGCTACTACGTGGCCTGCCAGGAGGCCTGGAACGCCGTGCAGATCTGCCCCGGATCGCCTCCGCTGCTCCGCGAGGCGGCCGACCTCTATGCCGATGCCCTGGCCGGATTTCTCGAGGCCGCTCGGCGGCACGGCCGGATCGGCCGGGGGGGAGTGTGGGTGGGCCCGCCCGGCAGGCTCGTGTGTGTGCCGCTTGCGCCCAAGGCCCTGCCGGTTGCGGCTGAGGCGATCGCCTCGCTCGAGCCGCAGGGTCAGTTTGACGACAAGCGGATCGCCCGGCGGCAGCTTCGCGACGGGTTCGGGTTGCCGGTGGTGGTGCGGGTCAAATCCGCCACGGGAACGGCGGTCGAGCGGCGATTCGCCGCCGATCGGCAGTCGCTGGCGGCCACGGCCGTGCTGCGGTTCGACATGCCCGGTGGGGAGAACTCGCTCGAAAAGTTCGCCGGGCCCGCGTACCGCGATCACGCCGCGGCGGTGCTCGACCTAGCCAATCCCGTCGAGATCGCGGCGGTGAA
This sequence comes from Planctomycetota bacterium, assembly GCA_046047895.1. Taxonomy (GTDB): domain Bacteria; phylum Planctomycetota; class Planctomycetia; order Pirellulales; family UBA1268; genus QWPN01. Next base: position 2,817 of record JBJOHE010000189.1, read on the forward strand.
GCTCGGGCCGGCTCGGCCCCACCTCGCCGCCGACCTGACGGCGCCGCTGCTTGACGTGCTCGGCGGCACGCCGAAGACGGGCATCCGGGGCTTCATCCAGCCCTTCGGCGGCAGCGACACCCAGCCGCGGCTCGAATTCCTGGAGCCCCACCAGCCGGGCCGGATTCCGGTGGTCTTCATCCACGGACTCGGCAGCGACGAGGGCACCTGGTTCGACATGCTCAACGAACTCCGGGCCTGGCCCGAGTTTCACCGACGTTTCGAGCCGTGGCTGATGCACTATCCGACAGGAGCGTCGTTTCTCGCCGTCTCGGCCACGCTGCGGCTGCAACTGCAGGCCGCGGTGGCCGGCCTCGACCCGCAGGGTCGGGATCCGGCGCTGCGGCGGGTCGTGCTTGTGGGCCACAGCATGGGCGGGTTGCATGCCAAGATGATGGCCGTCGATTCCGGCTCGGAGATCTGGTACTCGATCGCCCAGGTGCCGTTCGAGCAGATTCGCGTGCGGCCGCAGACCCGTGAACTGATGCAGCGGGCCACGTTTTTTCGGCCCCAGCCGTTTGTGAGCCGCGTGATCTTCATCGCCACGCCGCACAAGGGCTCGATTCTGGCGTCGCTCGGCGTGGGGCGGCTTGCCTCGCTGGCGGTGTCTGAGCCTCCCGAGATCACGGCGGTGCACGACGAGGCAGTGGGCAAGAATCCGGGGGCGTTTCGCTCCGAGTATGCGCAGAAGGTGCCGACTACCATCGACCTGCTCGAGCCCACCTCGCCCACGCTCCAGGCGCTCGACCGGCTTCGGCCTGCCTGCTGGGTCGCCACCCATTCGATCCTGGGCGACGTTCATCCCTCGCTCTTCGGCGGTCGCGACGACTGCGTCGTCTCGGTCGAGAGCGGCCACACGCCCGGCGCGCGAAGCGAGATCTGCGTGCCGGCGAAACACACGAAGGTGCATCACCATCCGCAGGCGATCCTCGAAGTGAAGCGGATTCTCAGCGAACACCTGGCGGAGTTTGACTCCACGCCGCGGTGAGCCCGATTGCCGCTGCCTGAAGGGGCTTGGGCCGAGAGACCTGTGGCCGCAGGCTTGCAGCCTGCGGAATCCGTGAGTCATCCCTGATCGAGTGGCCCCGGCGAGGCAGACGGCACTCGGGCAGGCTGCAAGCCTGCCCCCACGGGACTTTCCAGAAACCGACGGGCCTGTCGGTGCCTCAGGGTTGTCTCGTTGTCCGCCTCGCTCCTACGCGCTTGGCAGTGTCGCTGGATGTCTTGGGCCGAGAGACCTGTGGCCGCAGGCTTGCAGCCTGCGGAATCCGCGAGTCATCCCTGATCGAGTGGCCCCGGCGAGGCAGACGGCGCTCGGGCAGGCTGCAAGCCTGCGCTGGGGCAGCGGCGGGCCAATCCGCTGCCGACCGCTACTTCGGCAGCGTGCGCCGTGAGGGCCGCACGCGGCGGCGGCTGGCCTCGGGCATCGCCTCTTCGACGAGCCGGGTCATCGTATTGAGGTGCACGCCGAGGAGTTGGGCTGCCTTGCCCTTGTGGCCGTCGGTCATCGCCAGGGCCTGCCGCACCGCCATCTTCCGGAGTTCCTCGAGGTTCACGATCGGCAGCGGCGCTTCGATCGACAGCGGCAGCACCGCCATCGCCTCGGCTGAGAGATCCTGGGACTCCGGCGCCGGCATGTCGTCATCGTCGGGCAGCATCGGCGGCTGGCCGAGCGCGTAGACCCGCTCCACGATCTGGCAGAGCTGCCGCACGTTGCCCGGCCAGCGATACCGCATGAACCGGGCGAGGGTGGAAGCGTCGGGCTCCCAAGCCGACATGCTGAACTTGTCGGCGAAGTGAAGCCGGAAGTGGTCGACGAAGAGCGGGATGTCGGCCGCGCGATCCCGCAGCGGAGGCACGGCCAGTTCGATCGTGTTGAGCCTGTAATAGAGATCCTCGCGGAACCGGCCCTCGCGGATCTCGGCGGTGAGATCGCGGTTGGTGGCGGCGATCACCTGTACGTCCACCGGAAATGACTCGGTCGAGCCGACCGGCGTCACTTCCCGCTGCTGGAGCACGCGGAGCAGACGGGGCTGGAGGTCGAGCGGCATCTCGCCGATCTCGTCGAGGAAGACGATGCCCCGTTCCGCCGCGCGAAACACGCCGCGAGAAGGCCCGACCGCGCCGGTGAAGGAGCCCTTCTCGTGGCCGAAGAGTTGGCTCTCGATCAGCGTCGCGGCCATCGCGCCGCAATTGACCGCCACGAACGGCTTGTCGGCCCGGGGACCGTGGGCATGCACGGCCCGGGCGATCTCCTCCTTGCCGCAGCCGGTCTCGCCTGTGATCAGGACGGTCGATTCGACCATCGCGGCCCGGCGAAGCGTCGCCTCGAGGGAGCGGGCGGCCGCCGACTCGCCTACCAACCGATCCCAGCGCCGGGCAGTGCTGCCGCGGAGCCGGGCGGCAAACGGCGAACCATTGCTGCTGCCATTGCTAGCGCCAGCAGAGTGTCCATTCAAGGATCCGGCGGTGGCACCGTCAGGGGTGGCCATCTGCGAACTCGCTTCTCCGCGTTCACCGACTCTCGCGTCCATGACGTGCCTCAGGTCGAGGACTGCCGCGAAATCTGCTCCTGGTAACGCATTTCCCAAGAACAGTGAAAACCAGACGAGAATCGGATTTTCCCCCGCCGAAACGATTTGTCTACCGGTTTTTTTGAGGTTTTTTTCAAACGGCCGCCGAGATCCACCTCTGGGAGGGGGGCGTGGTGGCTGGAGATGCTGCCCGGAAAGCCCCTGAATCGCCCGAGAACACCCGGGAAAACGCCACTTCACGATCAGGCGGGCGGCAAGCAAAACCGGCTGGAAGAATCGGCGCAATTCTTCCAGCCGGACCTTTGAAATCGCACTTGTTCACCGCGGCGGGCGGGATCGACTACGCCGACCGGCGGCGAAGGAAGACCATCGCCGCAGCCCCGCTCGCCAGTAGGGCAAGGCCTGCGGGTTCGGGAACGGGGGCGACCGAGTTGGAGAGCATCACGTTGTCTACCTCGAAGTTGCCGAGACTGACCTGATACATCCGAAAGCCGTTCGCCTGTAGACCGGGCGTCGTCACGGCCACGTCGTCGTCAAGCAGTGTCCCGCCAAGATAGATATCCATGCTGTTGGCGGCGAGCGAACCGCCTGTGTAGCTCACAGGGGAACTCGATCCGTTTGCCAGCACTCGCAGGTTGTAGTTGGTATTCAGGGCAAGTGTTGTTCCGCCGCCCACGTCGGACCATCCGGACGACGTTCGCCGCTCAAGGTTTCCGCTATCCGACTGAAGCCAAAAAAGGCCCTGATTCCCCGTGAAGGTACTGTTGCCTGTGAATGCCGATCCTGCGCCCACGCCGATCACGACGTCACCGGTGAGGTCGGTGAGCCTCAGGTCCAACGACAGCTCGTAGATGTCGGACGACGGCAGGGTGCTGGCCACGCCGATGCCGTTGAGCGACCCGCTGGAAGTGTTTTGCGTCACGATCCCGGAGCTTCCGGTGCTGAAACTGCCCGGAGCGAGTGCTGCGATCACGCCGCCGCCGGATCCGATGCGAATGTAGGTGAACGAGGTGTTCGAGGTCGTAAGGTTTTCGCCATTCGCAACGCCCGAGAAGTCCTCGGAGAACACGAGCGCGGCTGCGACTTCGTGCGACTCGATGGCGTAGGTTGCGGTCAATGCCGCCAGAATGCAGAGCCACTTGGTCATGAGCCGTCTCCTTAGAAATGCGAGGAGGTAAGTGAGAGCACCGTCATTCCACCAGTCCTTCGCCGAGAGAGAACTGGGCGTGTCATCAAGTTGGCGGGCCGGGGGCGGCCGCTGAAACTGGGCGGCAAGGCTGCCGGCGAGGCCGAAAAAGAAACCCCGGCCGGGATGGGCGACCCGGCCGGGGTGGGCGACAGCCCCGAGGGGGGTGGGGCGTCGCCAAAGCTTGAGGAGAGCCGGCCGGAACTCAGGGCCGTTTCATACTTGGCCGGCGAGAAAGCCATCGGGTCGGACATCCTGGGGGCAGGCGGGGTTGGCCCCGCCCCCAGAGGTTGTCGCGTCCAAATATTTGGGCTTGCGTAGCGTCGCGCAAGAATTGCGCGAGAGTTTCGTGAGTGCGGGACAGGCCAGACCAAGGTCGGGCCAGGCCGGGCGAGCAGCCATCACGGTGCGGAGCGGCACCAAACGGAATGGCCCCGGAGCAGGCGAGTGCTCCGGGGCCATGCAACTGTTTGCCTGGGTAGGACCACGATAATGTGGGGACAAACGGGGCCCGAACGGGAGTCGCCCGCGATCAGCCGCGAGCCACCCGGCGGCGAAGCCGAAGGCCGCCAAGCAGGCCGACCGCCGAGCAGGCCAACAGCCCGGCCGACGGTTCCGGAACCGGATTCACAACATCGCTAAAGGACGTCCCCACGGCGAGGTTGGAAATGAGCTGCGAACTGTTGGCCGTTGCCTGCCGAAGGGCGAATGCGGCCACCGCATTGGCGGCAGAATCCGTCGCCGAAATGCTCGTGCTCGCCTCGTTGACCGGGTCGACCCAAAGCCGGGTCTCAAGGTTGTCGAAGGAGTATGACCCGACAACTCGGTAGGTCTCCCCGTAGGTCAAGCCAGTGGCCCACGTGACCGATGGACTGCTGCTGGCGGGCGATAGCCCGAAGGTGAAGTCAGCCCCGGTAAACGGCGTGACAAAAGTGCGGGTCGTGAAGTCAGTTCCCGTTCCTGCGTTCTTGAAGTGAGCGAAGTACACATCCGTCGGGGCCACGCCAGTCGCCCCTGTCACGGCGACATCGAACCCAAAGTAGTAGGTTTGGCCGGCCGCGATTTCCGTGAAACCGACATTCGCATCCTCGCGTGTCCCCCCGGCAGTGCTGTCCACCGTTGTCCCGGTGCTGCCAACTTGAATCGGGACAGAGCCAGCGCCGCTGTGGGCGGTCCAGCCGTCTTGGCCAACGAGATTACCGGCCGTGAGCGGGGGCGCTGTCATCGATGAGGAATAGAGGGTGGCAGCCTGGGCCGAAGAAAACTGTGAACTGGCGAGCACTGCGACAACAGCGAAAAAGTTGCGGAATAGCTTGGGCATTTCGGTCACCTTGGAGAGGGGCTACGGGCGGATCGAATTCGAACTTCCAGTTGCCCTCATCGGGAGCGACTTGCGTGCCAAAGCCGCGTGAGAATCCCATGAGGAGTTCAGTGGCGACAAAACGGCCCGAAAGAAGTCGTACTTGAGGGTCAGTCCTGCTGTACCCGCCATTTTTCCGGTGACGGAGGGTTCTGTTTCACTGCTCATAGGAACCCAAAAACAGTGAAATTCACTAATGCAGGGAAGGCGGTGCGGGCCATTTCGGTGATTGGTCCCACAGGATTGCGATCAACGAAAAACCCCTTCCGCAGCCGATGGCTGCGGAAGGGGCTCCG